>JAZANC010000046.1:0-5485 GCA_036228805.1 Thermoplasmatota archaeon | reverse complement strand
TACGCGTCCCTACGAACGCGACTGTACTGGACAGCTGGGTGGAGATATCAAACGAGGAGGTCGCCCAGTCTTCTGAGAATCTAATCTCATGGCATGAAGACTCTCCAAACAATGATGGAGCCTTCCTTAGCGGTATAGCGGTCAATTCAGACGGACAACTGCTACTTGAAGATGATTTCACGGTATCTCAGATAGAGAGCTTCGACGGGGGAAATTACACAATTGAAATGCCGAATGGGTACTACCACTCCCCTGGGGTTCTAGCCGTTTATTCCATTGAGCAAATTTCTTCAAGCGCTTCATGCAGCAATCAGGACTCCACAAAGCTATCCCATGGACACGACATCGACGGAGACGGGAATCTTGACTCCGATGAGATCGAATCGTCCAATGAGTACTGCCCGTCCTCAGGATTACCCGACAGCATCACCTCGCTGAATATCACTGATCCCGGCACTGGTTACGGGGATGGAAATCTATCTGCAACGGGCGGGGGCGGCTCAGGATTCAATGGCACATACCTCTCAGGAAGAGGTATCGGTTCAGCCACCTTGATTTCAGGAGGCAGCGGATACCAAAGTGGCACTGTCTTTAACGTGGAATGTGGGAGAAACTGTCCCGGGACAGGCGCCAATTTGACGGTTACCTCGGTAGATAGCTCCGGCGCCATAACTGGGATTTCGCTTACTTCGCACGGCTTCAATTACACGACAGAACACACGCTATCATTGGCCAACACCGCTGCTACTGGAAGGCAAGTGAACATCACTCTAACGCTGAATTCGACAGGCCCCATCGTGATCGCTACGATAGATTCACTTGGCTCAGGGTACACATCGACTCCGACGATCGTCACAAGCGGCACGGGAAGCGGCGCGGTGATCACACCCGGATTGGGCGGCTTCTTCAACTGGCTGATCGAGGACCGCCCGGATGCTGCTGATTCAGCCACATGCAGCGAAGGCGGCCACCTAATGGACATCGGGCAGGACCTGAATAACGATGGTGCTCTCAGTTCAACAGAGATACTGCAGACAACTCCGCTGTGTCACAACGAGGATATAGACTACTGGTCCTCGGTATTGCCTGAAACGATGAACGGTTCTGTTTACTTGGATGAGAGAACACTCCCGCACGGGGTAGTCCCATCAATGGCGGTTGAGGGGAGGGTTATCGCAGGAACAATGCCCGGCAACCCGGTTCCCGCGGGCGTTGACACATCCCTCTATCTGCCTCCCTTGGACGTCCCGGATAGCGATCTACAAGTGGGCTACACCCTGTCTTTCGATCACTGGTATCACGTTGACAGCACATCAACTGGCGGTGGTGATGGCGCATGGATGGAGTTTAGGATGATGAATGGCACATGGGGCCCATGGTCGTACATTGAGCCAGCAGGGGGGTATCCCAGTACATTGTCATCAGACGGCCCCGCAGTTCCGGGGCAACCATCCGGCGACCTTCCGGTATTCGCATCTCCTTCGCATAGTGGTTGGACGTCTGAGAATATAGATCTCACAACCTTGCCCGGAATAGATGATGCCGACAAGATACAATTCAGGTTCCGGCTCTGGACCCACCCCTCGTCTCAGAATTTGAGGCCCGGCTGGTTCCTGGACAACATCTCCTACCAGAATGTCGGAGGAATGGATGGAGGTTGGCTACACGGCTGCTCTCTCCCAGCGCAAGCAACCTGTTCGTATTCTAACTACGCTCATGGCGCCCTGCAGACTCAGATAAGTACACAGGGCACGTCGGCTAACTCGAAGATAAGGCTCAACATCGAGTATGACCTTGAAGGCAGTACATTCGACAATTACTGCGTAGAGATGTCAACCAACAATGCGTCTTGGGTCGATATTTCATCCTCTACATCTCTGACATCTACTGCTTGCGACGATAGGTCCGGATCCATACCAGGTACCTCCGGCGATCAGAGCGGAGGCTTGGTGATCCAGCAGTTCACAGTCCCTTCGCAGTTCCTCAATCTGAACAACGTATATCTCAGAATCCTTGTAGATACCGATGGCTCTGTAACATACGGGAGCCCCCAGGATAACTTTGAAGGGGTCTTTTTGACCGACGTCTCTCTCGTCACTCCCGGCACGGCAGTACACTGGTCTGATGACTTGGGTACCAGCAGCACGTTCTACCATTATGTCGCGACCGGCGGGTACTGCGGGTCCGGCTTTTGCGTTGATGACTGGAACCACATCCAGCTCTTCGGAGGTAGCATAGACCAAACCATGGGATTCGAGAACTCATATGCGACTGCGCCGGAGAGTACCCATGCTCCTGGATGGAGCACCACCGGGACTTCAGACACATGGAATTACGGCTTTTTGGGATCATCACTCACGCTTGAGGAGCCAGCAAGCTTCCCGTACCTTTACGGGACAGATTTGACCGGCCCATACTTGGACAATAAGAATGGCTACCTGCTGTCGCCAAACTACGATATCCCGGATTCAGGCGCAACACTCCATTTCGCGAAGTGGAGTTGCATGGATCCCTTCTTCAGCACTGACGGCGCACAATTACAGTACCGCGTCAATGGGGGGTCGTGGCAGCATTTCCAACCTTCGATAACAGGGTGGTATGACGGTGTCAGAACCTCAACATGGAACAATCCGTGGGGCTCAGATGAGATTTGGTTCGATGGAGAATGCGGAATCGATGAGATGTCTGAGAGGGAAGCGCCACTGGATCAATGGTCTGGCGAGCAAATGCAATTCAGATTCCAATTCTCAACCGACACGTGCTGTCAGAATAGCGGTTCAGAAACCTATGAAGGATTCTACGTCGATGATTTCGGCATACTAATCCCCAACTATAGCGCAAATGGTTCATGGACATCTCCTTCCGTGGATATATCAAATCAGTCAAGTTTCAACATGGGCTATGTCGATGTCGATGCTGAGATCCCCGAGGGAACCAGGGTCCTAACCACCATCCTCGATGCCGCAACCATGAGTCCCGTGGAAGGCTTTGACATGGGCGAGTTACCGATGTCTCTCGCAGGCATAGATGCTGCAACACACCCATCTGTGAGAATCCAGGTCCACCTGGAAACCGTGAATTCCAGCCTGACCCCCATGATTAATTCAGTGAGGTTAGACGGCTTCAGGACACTATCCTCTTCCTCAGGGGAATCGAATGGTTGGTCATTCAGCCCAAGCACAGTCATAGATGGAGATCACATCGTTAGTACGGGAATAGCAGGTACAATTGACTCCGAATATCTCACATCTTCAAGGCCCATAAGAGCACTGTCTGTAACGGGGGATTACTCGGGAGTCACAATCACCTTCAAGGACGCGAACGGCGCTGTTATAGGGACTCCTGGGATAACCGGGGGACTCGTGGAATTCCCATGGCTTCAACCAGGATATCGAGCTACAATTTCCCTATCCCCCGCTGGCAGTATCAATCAACTCAACATCTCTGCCAAATTCGCAGAACCAGCACGATCCCCCACAGTGGATCTGGGCTCAGATGGGACAAATGATTGGGCCTTCCCCATGGGCAGTAGCTATGGTAACCTCGGCTGGCAGTCTCTGATTGAAGGAGGCACTATGCAGAGGAGCGAGTCCATGTACCTCACTTCTTCGAATCCAGCAACTGTCTCTGTCCTTGTGCCTTCTGGCACATCTTTAGATCCGAATGTCGATGCCACTTCCTGGGCGGCAGCCGGCTTCATGGCGATATCTCCAGTGGGCTCACCAACCTTGGACTCGCCTGTCGTGGTATCCTTAGGATCAGCGTCCCAGTCCACGCATAGTTCAGGAACAGGAGGCCCCTCAGTTATCCACTTCAATGGTGCTATGATATCTCAGATTAACTCTGTCCAACCAAGTATCGTAGATCCATCAACACAGAGGCAATGGAAGGAACTCGATTTCCAAATCTCATCAACATCGTCACAAACTGTGGCTGTCGCGACATTGGGGATATCATACTATCTCCATGAGAATGTATCCGGCCTAGAGAACGTGGTTACAAGCGCCATAACAGCTGCCCAATCCAATTCCTCGAATACTGATGTCAATGTGTTAGTAAGTGCATTAGAAGGCATGATTTCTATTGGCGGCGGTGCAGAATACGACTACATCACAACCAACTACCCATTCGACCCACCCAATACATTCGCACCCAGGGCCGAATCATATGGCCTTGTGACCGAGCACAGCCATCTCTTCGACAATAGCCTGATCTCATCGATAACCTTGACTGGGACCACAGAGGAAGGAGATAGCGCCACATATACCGCCTATGCGCCTGACTCTGACTGGTCCGCCTCTGGATCAGTATTATTCAGTCAAACTGGTTCAATACCAGGGCTCTCTCTTGTAGAATCTGAGTCGGCTCCAATGCTCGTAATGGCCCAAGACGGAACCGAAAGAATACGGGTTAATTGGTCGATATCAGCCTCTTGGGGTCCAGACGACCTTTCATCGCTATCGTGGTCCTCCAGCGCCATCGATACGAATGGCGAGAATCGATGGTCAGCCGATGAATCCAGCGGTAACGGCGGTAGGTCTGCTTACGAGAATGATTTGGAAATTGACTCTTTCACAGTAGTTAACCATCTTGGCAACACGCTTTCCGATCAATTCTCTTCGATGTACCCGTTCCCCGTCGACCCTGGAAATATGATCTCCATCGAAGGTAGTGTACGTTTCCAAGGCTCAGAGGAGCTGAGGCCGGATTCAGGAGATTTCTCCCCAGCAGTCGATTTATCCGGCACCATAATACCGCTGACCACACAGTCTAATGGAGCCTTCAGTGGAGACATTATGATCCCACCAGGGATGACTTCAATCACGCTGCAGCCACTCTTCGAGGCAATTGGTCCATCCGCTGTATCCATCGTCAACGCAGAGGATGTAACCATCAACCCCCCAACCATCGAGGCAGAAGTAGATTCAGCGCCTCCTGTGGCGGGCCCAATTCAGATACTTACACCTCTCGGTTTCCAAAATGCGGCCGGAAAAATCGTCGACCCAGAGCTACCTCTCTCGGTGTATGTCACCGTGTCTGATGCTGATGCCAGGGCATCAAACGTCACCTTGAGGTATTGGAGAACTGTGATGGATGATGCGAATGCCGATGACGTACCTGACCCAGAGGAGTACAGCTCAATGACACTCCCCCTCTCAATAGGATTCTCCGGCGAAGAGCAGAAGAATTTCGAAGGAATCGATTTGACAGGTGTGCCTTTCAACAGCCCTGTTTACCTTTACATCGAAGGTACTGATTGGTCTGGACGAACGTACCAGTCAGGCGGCACAGGAGGAGGACCAGGGGCATCCGAAGCATGGGCGACAATGCTCGTCGCGGAGGATGTCGAAACTGAGATTCTGGCTTCAGGATACTCTCTTGATAGGGAATCAGGCTATCTTCTACCGGGGGTAGAGCATACGTTCACCATGGTGATAGACGAACCAAACGGAATTGCAACTCTCGATGGTATCGATCTGATGCT
>JAZANC010000045.1:0-2780 GCA_036228805.1 Thermoplasmatota archaeon | reverse complement strand
CTCTGCTGGGTGAGTTCCCTGTATGGATGGGGATATTATCGATAGTTTCGATGGGCGCATATTTCGGATATATCCTGAAAACGAGGGAAGAGGACTCATCTGATGAAGGGGAATCGTGGATTCCAGGGGGCATGGGGATTGCCTCTATTGCATTTATCGGGGGGCTGATTTTAGTGAAATATGGATCTGACTTCCTGATAGAAGGAGGCGAAGGGGTTGCCATATCCATAGGCGTCCCTGAGACTGTTATTGGCCTCACACTGGTTGCATTTGGAACCTCTTTACCAGAGCTTGCAGTCACGATAACCGCATCATTGCGTGGCGTGCAAGGTGTGGCTGTAGGAAACATACTCGGATCAAATGTTGCGAATGTTATGGCGGTACTCAGCATAGGTTCAATGGTTGGCGGTGGAATCGAGATTGCTGGTTCATTCATGGAATTCGACATATGGGTGCTTGTAGCCAGCTCAGGACTTGTGGCTTGCTCGATACTCATTGGAAAGGGGCTTTCTCGTCCTCTCGGGGGAATCATGCTTGTTGGATATGCAGCGTACATAATTCGGCTATTCATAGGATCGTGATACACTGGATACATCTTCAGAGGAATATTGCATAATCTTGGCAGCAGGCTTCAGCAAAAGGCTTGGCAGGGACAAGGCTCTGATAGAAGTTGGAGGTAGGCCACTCGTCTCAGCGATGGCTCAGATGATGAAGAATCATGGACTTAGGGTCTGTGTCGTTAGCTCTAATCAATGGAATGAAGGGTCAGTGCCACTTTTTGGCGCTATTAACTGTATCAATCCTAATCCTGAGAGCGGCAGGACGGGATCGATAAAATGTGGTCTTTCGGCTCTCGGATGGCCAAAGCGCGTCATAGTGGCGCCAATAGATCGACCCGGTTTCTCCTCCGAGACTCTCAGACGTCTTATCGACTCTGAAATTTGTACTTGCCCGTCAAACGGCGGAAGAGGGGGGCACCCCATACTTCTCGACGAGTCGGCTGTAGAGGCAGTCAGAAACGCGGCGCCGGATAGGCCTCTCAGGGATCTCTGCACGCCTCTTCGATTCGAAGTAGAAGACCACCACATGAGTCTCAATATAGACACAGAAGACGATGTTCAAATCCTTATGTCTGAATGGCCTGACATTGAGTCTTCATGGAAGGTCCACGCCCATCCAGAGCAGTAGTAGGCCGAATGTCAATCCGGGCAGTAGAGTGTGAACTGTTGCCCACAAAGACGCTGTTCGATGACGTACTAGAAGAGGGAACAGGGCATCGCCATCCTGTGATATCGCATTTGCCACCAATGCTGGGAATGAAATGATTCCTTCGATGTATGACGTTATTGCAATTATCTGGGGCCCGCAGCCGGGTATGAGTCCTATTGCGGCAGCGAGGGTGACTGCCATTACACCATCACCATTCGAAGCTAGATCCGACTCGGATATACCGCCCAGTGACATGGCGGCTTCGAACACAAGATACGCAGAGAGGACCCAAAAAGTCACGAATGCTGTCTCCGAGGCAGCATGGGTCAAAGTCTCATCAAGGGAATTCAGCTTATCTCCAATTGTTGCCTCCGTATCATCTGCAAAGAAACTCTTGGAGGCAAGATACAGAATGATGGAAAGAGTTGTTCCGATTATGCCAACCCATGTAAGTAAGCCGTCCCTTGTCGATATGTCCCACGCAATTTCAGGCGAATAGTTTGGATCTTCTGCAAACCAGAAAATCAGCATTATACCGAGTACCAAACCGACAGATGTAACTGCCCACCAGACCCTGTATCCGCTGTGTACAATACGATACGATAGAGTACCTGGTTCTTCGCGGGGGAAACTGGAGATTATATCGAGGCTTTCATCGACGATTTCTTCTTTTTTACTCGTTTCCGTGAGTTGATTTGTATTTCTAAAACTGAGGCGTCCTAATGGTCTAGAAGGCGTTATTTCAAGATAATCGGCACCATACCCCCAAGATACCCCAGCAGCGAATGAGATCAAGTGGACTACAAGAACGGGTTCTAGAAGTGATGGGTCCTGTATTGTCGCTCCGAAGAGAACGAATGCGGAATCGCCCAGTGTGGCGATCAACGTAGATAGAACTGTGCCGTATGTGACATATCCTCTTGCATACATTGGCATCATTATGATGGCTCCACCACAGCCAGGGGTGAGGCCCATCAGGGCTCCAATAAGTGGTTGCCATCGTCGGCTTGATCGTATCCATTCAACGAATCTTCCAGCAGTTAGATACTGTAGCCAGCTGAATAGGAGCACCATTGCGGCGACGAAGACTGTGACGGCGAGAAACGCATCCCGCATGGCAGTCAGAACGATATCGATCGTCTGACTCATGCTCCGGTCAGAAGCATCGTAGTCTTATTTCTTCCCGATTATCAGGCTTCTTATTTCCGTAACTGAAAAAAGACAATGGAGCAAACGTGTGCCATGGGTGCGAGGACTCTCGAATGGTCCCTAGAGCGGCTCGAAGAGTTGGATAGCGTCGCTATGGCCTCAATTGTGGGATCAGATGGCAGCGTTCCCGCAAAGGTGGGTGCGAGAATGGCGATATCTTCGAGCGGATTGACTCACGGCACAGTTGGAGGTGCTGGGCTCGAAATGAAGGTTGAGGACCGTCTGAGAGGCATGCTTGAAGGGGGTCGTGGAGGAGTAGAGACATTTGTTCTCTCAAAGGAAAATGAAGGTGCTTCAACCACTAACCTCAACAGCCTGTGCGGGGGCAGAGTGATTGTGGCATTCGAGAAGTTGGAGCCTAG
>JAZANC010000044.1:0-2939 GCA_036228805.1 Thermoplasmatota archaeon | reverse complement strand
GGAGAAATCCGCCCTGCTGACGATGAAGAGATTGAAGTTTGGAATGCAATGACAAAGGAAGAACAAGAAAAGTTCGGAAAATTCCAGATCCGCGGAATAAAACAAGGAGAGCCACTGGCCACAATGCCTAGGAAACTTAATTTGAACAACCTTACGTTTCATCTGCCCTTTGACAAGGTGGAATATGAGCCAGAGCAGTTCCCCGGCCTGATATACAGGCTAGACTATCCACGTGTGGTGTGTTTGATTTTCGGAAGTGGTAAGATGGTCATAACTGGCGCGAGAAGGAAAGATGAGATTTTAGAGGCCGTTCAATTCATCCAAGATGAGCTGGCCGATCTACTCTGACAACACGACAAGTGATTATACCCTTGACCCTCGTCAATGGGTTGTGTTGTACAGGCCACGACTGCGAGATTTTTTATTTTGGACAGCAGTTACGATTCTCTTGATACCATTATTGCCATATGGGCCTGTATCTGAAGAGATACGCGAAGAAAGATTCGATCAGAGATTCTCTCATTCATCCGGTTCTGTCGATACGCCTTCTTGGAAAATCAATGATCGTTGGGTCTATGATGGGGAGTTGGATGTTTACAATTTCATAGCCAGCAGCGGAGTTTCAACCAATGTGAATACGCTGACGGGCACTCTTGATGTTCAAGTGACAGATGTACTTCAGATTGATGTCGGAGGGGTCCAGACAATTGTATACGAGGCCACAGGGCAGGGGGATTACTCTGCAAACAACATATGGATTGAGAACACATGGGCAACTGGTAACATAGAAGTCGATATGGAAACAGTTTCTTTAATCCGAGCTAGTGATATGGCCGTTATCAGTCAGGCGGCAACAATAGATATTACATTCGCAAGTTTTTGGTGTTTTCTTGTAGAGTGCGATATCGCCTCAATAACTGCTGCTAACGAATACTGGCCTCCTCTTGAAAGACATGACTTCCCGTTGTACGTGGGCGACTCATGGGTGAACAATTACACCGTGAATACGACATACTCAGGCGAGTCAGCATATGTGGACATACCCCAGGACTCTTCTGACCGGGTTGAGACGACATCTACTGTGGTACAGGCCGGCTATTCGGGAGTGGCACACTCTGGTTGTGCTGTGAGTTACAATGTAACAGCGACCGATGTGAATGGCAGCGTTGTTGGGTACGGCTGGCATTGTGATTCTATAGGAAATGACGTCCTAACATTGAATGAGGTTACACTCGGACTAATGGCGAAACATGAGATCCAATTCTCGAACCTCGTGTCCAGGCCTACAGAGGTCCATGTAGATCTGGGCTACCCTCTCGCGCCATTTAATCTTCAATCCCCCGTATGGGTCAATGTTACAGACAACTCAGGCGTACCTTTGCAGGGCACTGGCGTGGAAGTTAGATACGATGCAACGGGTTTCGTTACAACTGCCACAACTGCATCTAACGGATCAGCATTCATCACCCTCGATTACGGCGCGTATGGCGACGACTCGTATGTAATCGGGGAGTACGGTTCACACGGTATTTTGGCCAGAGTCGGCACAGACAACATAGGGGTTTCAACAGTTACGCTTGATCCCGATATACACGAGGTAGACCTCAAACTCGAATCTGTATCAATTTCGGTTGAACGCAACAGGTCAGGCGCTATCGAGACCATCCTTTCACCTTACGATGCCGTGCCAGGGGACGTCGTTACCATCTCGGTACCAATTGTAAATGACGGCCTAATGCAAGCACCTTCGGGCACCGTGCAGGCATTTGGGAGCAATACGGGAGTCATAGGTTTGGAAGCATTCCCCTCCTTGCCGTCTCTCGGAACTTCTGTCACCAATTTCGAATGGACCGTCCCTGAAATAATGGGCAATGAATTGATTTCATTTTCAATAGATACTGGAGAATCCGACGGCAACCCCTCGAATGATGCTGCTGACATATTCGTCTACGTAGGCAGACTTCCCTATGCTGATGTATCTATACCAACCGATCCCCTAACGCTCACAGACGTCTTCATCGATGCCACAGCATCGAACGACCCTGATGGCGGGGAAATATCATGCAAAATTGAATCACAGATGCCTGGTGGTTCAGTTCAAAGCGCCAGTGGATGTACGCATACCCAGTCATGGTCGGATGACGGTCAATACAACGTAACAGTCACGATTACTGATGACGAGGGGGATATCACTCAGATAAGTACCACCGTTAACATACTCAACCGCCCACCAGAAGCATCATTGCTCCCTCATGATTCCTCAATAGTAATAGGCGATCAGATTACACTTCAATTGGATAATGTAAGAGACCTTGACACCAGTACCCCCACCTCACCAGTCGCGATCAGCTGGAACGAGTCATGCATGGAGGGCACATTGGGCGTTTCATGCACATTTACGCCAACTCAGGAGGGAGACATTGTCGCATCAGTCACTATCGTGGATGATGACGGTGCACAGACTAAAATCGATGCCAACATACTGGTACTGAATGCACCACCAGTATTAGAGTCCATTCAAGTTTGGTTCGGTCCAAATCGTCTGTCACAGGATTCGAGGGGACTTTACACAGTAACTGAGGGCGATTTGCTGAGATTCACGGCAGAGGCATCGGATAGTCCCGGCGATATGTCTACTTTGTTTGCAATATGGAGGCCAGACGCAGACTCATCGAGCGGCCCAGTCGTGGAAGACTTCTCCCCCGACTTCGTCACAGAATATGTCTACACCACATCAGGATTCCATCTTCTGGCCATAGAGATATTCGATGATGATGGGGCCTCGTCAGGAATCACAACTGTGCCCATAGAGGTCATTAATATCCCTCCAACAATCGACCCAGTGTCTCCTCCGTTGCCTGTTTTTGAGGATTTTCCGCTTACAATTTCCATATCTGTAAGGGACACTCCTGCCGATTTGGAGAATATTGAGATATGCT
>JAZANC010000043.1:0-3199 GCA_036228805.1 Thermoplasmatota archaeon | reverse complement strand
GTCCAGACAATATGTGCAATACTGCTGTCATCCACAGTCGTAGTTAGTGAACCACTCCAGAACCTCTCCAGGGGGGTGCTGCAGCGAACTATTGCCCCGTCTTCCTCGATTCTGTGCATTATTATCTGGGTTCCTTCAGAGGTCAAAATAAGCCCTGTTTTCCTAAATGCTAGAACTGCCAGAGGCTCTTCATCCTCTGATAAAGAAACAAGCCGGCTAGAGACTCTTGAATCGTCAATCACAATCGAACCCTCGATTTCATTCGAACTCCAATCTTCATCAACTAACTCCGGCCCACTTACGGTTATGCGATATTCCAATGGCCCCGATGCTGACGCAGATAAAGGGAATTCAATCATAGAAGTCTGACCTGCAGGCACCGTGAAAAGCGACCTCGATAAAATCGGTAGCCAGCCCCCAGACCCAGACTCCTTGATGTGGAGGGTAGCTTCTATGCTCGAGGAGTCTAAATTGCCATCATTACGAAGCATGGTTATCAGCGTGAATTGGTCGCCCGGATTGGGAATCGCCGGCGAAGTTGCAATTCCTCCCTCTACCAAGACTATGTCGACACCCTGCTTCAGCGGCAGTACATCGAAAGGCAGAATGGCAAAATTGTCCGATTCATCCAACTCTTCAATCGTATCCGTAGGATCTACGACTATGGAAAGGTCCTTGGTACCCGAAACTGAAGGATTCCAATAGAGGCTGAATGCTGCTTTCTCGCTTACTGAAATCTTAGGTATTGTCGTTTCATACCTACGCTGACCGTCTTCGAAGAGACTGACAATAACTCCTGTAGCCCCCACATCCCCATCATTACGTACTTCCCCTCTTACCTCAAGAAAAGAGCCCACTCGCGCTTCCTCTAGAGGGATTCCGTAGTCAGTCACAACCGAACCGTCCATAATAATCATGTTCGGCCTTGGGGGTAGATTATCTACTTCTACAAATCTTCTGTCAATCTCGCTAAACAAGCCATCCCCTGTCTCCAATCTAACTTGTAATTCATGCTCACCTTCCTCAAGTTCTAATGTGTCGACTGATATCTGGAATTCCCCTGTGTACTCATCTCGATTCTTATTGACTTCTGACAACGACGGACCTTCATTCCATTCGTCTCCATCGATCCTCCACATTATCATGCCGCCGTCAACCGTCGAGTATGAGCCACCGATTTCCATTAGTCCAGAAACAGTACTGCCCGGCTCTGGTTCAGATACCCCAAGATCGATACTGCCAATTGAATGCGAGCTTGTATTCACCTTGCTAACTCGTCCTGATTCATTCGTACCCCTAGCACTCAGTGAGAGTCGAGAGTCAAAGTACCCATTCACATCGATTATGGGTACGGATACAATGGAGGACCAACGACCTTCTTCATCAACTGATACATTGGTCCAGTTCGAATCTTTTCTGATTAATTCTATTTGCCCTCCAGGCTTCTCTTTCTTGTACGAGTAGGAAGTTTTGATTTCCACATCTTCAATGCTAGACGTACCCATGTCACTTTTGTTTAATATCCCGCTGAACGAGTAATTTCTACCCTGCACTACCCAGTCGTTATCAATTGGAGACTGGATATGGATCCATTCCGTCCCGCCTTCTATGTCCGGCGGCTCCCAGTCATCCTGAGTACACTCGCCACCAATGAGGCAATTGTATATCTGCTCACCATCGACTATCCCATATCCGTACTGATTGTTCCACCTGTCAGAGTTACTTGGGTCGCTCGCACCCCCTCTCTGCTCGGAAGTTATCCTGATGATATTCTTGACATCCAATGGGGTGAGCGTATCGTCATATGACAATATCAACGCGGCTATACCGGCAACAGCGGGACATGCCATGCTGGTACCGGATTTCTCTGTGTAGCCGTCATCAGCTAAATTTTCATCGCCTATAGGGAGTGGGTTCGGAGCTGCATATTCGGCAGAAATTATGCCAGTTCCGGGTGCTACAACATCCGGCTTGTGCTCGTCATCGAAGTCATCATCGTCGTCACTCACTCTTGGGCCATAGTTGGAGTATGAGGCGATTTCATCATCCCCTCTGTCAACCGAATCATCTTCGTCGATAGCACCTACTGTAATCGCTTTGTCCGAAGCACCAACGGACGTGATCCTATTTTTCCCATCATTCCCAATTGCTGCAACTGCAACAATCCCTGCATCTACAGCCGCATCTACAGCGCGTGCCTCTGCGTTTTGCCCATCATCACCTTGATCCTCTTCCCCGGGAGTTGATGTGTCTCTAGTGCCGAATGACATCGACATAACATCTATTCCTCTGCTGGATTCATTATTCCCCCAGTCAGTATCTGCATTGTTGGCGACCCAGTTTATTCCCTTCAGTATGGCTGCTGAGTTTGTTGTTCCGATATCGTTGAAAACCTTCACATCGATCAGGTAGGCTCCCGGCGCATATCCGATATGTTCGCGATCGCTATCTCCTGTTCCCAGGGCGATGCCAGCCACGTGAGTGCCGTGGCCATCTCCGTCATCAGGATCAAAGTTCCCGTCTGAGCACTCTGTTTGCTGACTAGACGTGGCATCACAACCAGCAACCCATTTAGGATCAGCGAGATCACTAGGCTCGTTCGTATTGTCGGTGTTCGAATCCGAGAAGTCATCCAAAGCAAAGTGTTCATTGTCCACTCCAGTGTCGAGAATTGCAATAACGACCCCGTCGCCCATGTATCCATTGCTCCAGAATGAATCGGGATATATCTCGCTAGGCCTTACTTTGGATGCCTTTGTGGCAGTTCCGAGATACGGTTCCAGCACATTCTGCTGCTCGATCAGGATGACGCCAGGTAGTGAGAGGATATCGGGAAGAGAGGATATTGGCACTCTGTCCAATACTATCGAATCAAGTACATCCATCTGAAAGAACCACGAACCATCTTCGAGCCACCCATGTTCGGCTAGAACGCCTTTGAGCGATTCCGCATCCGTCGCCCCCGGGTGCCATGCGTAATCTACGACTATTGCGACTGTTTTCCTGCCATCGTCGCCGATGATTGCCGAGGGCGATACAGATTCCGAATCACCTCGTAGAATGCTTTCAAGACGATCATCCATACCGTCTGAGTCACTATCCCTTCCATACGATTGCCACCAGCCGTATTCCTCTACCGCCGGGCCAGCATCAATGGGCGCATCTGAGTGTTTTATCATATCAGACCTGCACCATCCTT
>JAZANC010000042.1:0-15432 GCA_036228805.1 Thermoplasmatota archaeon | reverse complement strand
ATTGTCCAAGAGCACTGGTATCATTCCTATGCAACACTGACATTGGATCTCAATGCATGGGCGGATGATTATCCGGAAATAATCAATCTATTCAGCATAGGGAAAACGGAGCTAGGGAGAGAAATATGGATGTTGCAGATCTCTGATTGGAGTATGGAAACCAAACCGGATGGGACAGCGAAAGATGTGGCATATATTGACGGAGGGCATCATGGGAACGAGCATCTTGGAACTGAATTGGCATTCCTTGTTGCGGAATACTATATCGAGGGATGGGGCAATGGGGAGCAGGATGTAATCGACGTTTTGACCAATACGGAATTGCATATCCTGATTATGCTGAACGCAGATGGCAATGACTTCGATACAAGATGGAATGTAAATCAAGTGGATTTGAACAGGAATTACGACCATTATTGGAATACCTGTCCAACGACTCAGCCCGGGAGTAGTGCATTTAGCGAATCTGAAACCCTTGCGAATTCGATATACATGAATGATGTTGTGCCTCATGCTGATTTGTACATCACCATGCACACAGGGGTGTGGATCATGCTCTACCCTTGGGGCAAATGGCCAGACCAACCTTCGGACTGGGAAATGTATCATTTTATCAGAGATGAGGTGAATACCAATATCTCTGAGATACCCATCCGTAATGCCAACCAGGGCTTGTATCCAAACTGCGGTACAAGCAGAGATTACGGATATGGAGTGATGGGGTATCCTACGTTTACCTTTGAGACAGACGATGAGCAATTTCTCCTTGGTACAGTAGAGGCGCTCTCAGATAGACTGGAAGAGGAGCTTGATGTTATGCGATATCTGATTGAAAATATCTGGTTCTGGCGTGCTCGCTTGGTTGTGGAAGAGGTCGAAATCGACGGGGATGAGGTGAAAGCCCATGTAGTGAACTTGGGGCATGCTAGTACTTCCAATGCAACACTTCAGTACATCAGTCCCGATGGAGATTTGTTGTGGAATTCGTCGACCTTCGGTGTCAACGCTACCAATGAAACAAATGTGGTCTTCGATAGCGAAGGTCCTGATATCGTGAACGGAGGATCTTGGAGCATAAGTTATCAGAAGAGGGTGATTGATGCTTCAATGTGGGTAAATGAGGTAGTGAACGAAAGCGTAGTAGATTGGTCTGGCAAAGACTCTGATGGTTTTCTTCCAACTCCGTCGGTGTTCGTCTTATTCATTGCACTCGCTCTTGCTGCTATTGGTGGAAGAAATAGCAGATTAGAACCATAATTTGGATTTCTCGATGATTGATTGGCATCTAAAAGTTGATGTTTCTAAGCAATTATTTGTATATCATTACAAAATCCATTAACTCAGTGATATTGTGAATTGGTCAAATCTTGAATTCAATGAAGCCTGCGAACAGCTGATTCTGCCGCTTTTCCATGGCGTCATTCGGGCGCCTAACAATGCACTATCTGGTCTAGGACGTAGTCAGAGAAATCTGGTTAGAGAGGCCATCTCTTCGAATGATTTTGAGGGGAAGGAAGGAGAAAACATGGTTGTATGGACGCCGGGATGCAGGGTTATGCTTGTCGGAATGGGCGAGAAAGGCGAGATGGGGCATGATATTGCACGAACGACCGGCGCCCGGGTGATGGGCTCACTTTCAAAGAAAAATGGGCTATCTGTATGTGTCAGATTCACTTCGGGTTGGTCCGGTGATCGCATGATAGACTTTGCAGAAGGCATGATGCTGCGAGACTATGAGTTCATTGAACATCAGGATATCGGAGAGGATCATATCCTAGATCCTTGGTCGGTTCAATTCCAAGCCAGCCCCAGATATCAAAACCATCTCAAGGAGGGTCTTTCCAAGTCACATGCTTTGGTTAAGGGAGTGCATCTGGCACGTGATCTTGGTAATGAGCCAGCTAATGTTCTATACCCTATGGAATACGCCCATAGAGCACAGAAATGGGCAGAGAATAAAGAAAACGTTGTAGTTGAGGTATACGACTGGGATAAGCTCAACGAACTAGGCATGGGGGGGTTGATCAACGTAGGCAAAGGGAGCGACAGGAAACCCTGCATGGTCCTCTTCACCCTCAACCCACATGCAGACGATGGTGTTCGTCGGCCATGCATAGTGGGGAAGGGGATAACTTTCGATACAGGGGGGATTTCGATCAAACCAACGAGTGGCATGTGGGACATGAAGTACGATATGTGTGGTGCTGCTACCGTTTTTGGTCTGATGGAGGCTCTATACTCTACCGGCTACGATCGCAGAGTAAACGGGATAGCGTGCTTGGCGGAGAATATGCCTGGATCCGGAGCATACAGGCCTGGAGACGTATTCAAGACATATTCTGGAAAAACTGTGGAGGTCTTCAGTACAGACGCCGAAGGCAGGAATGTTCTGGCTGATGGTCTCTGCAAAGCAGGAGAATTCGATCCTGAATTCATTGTAGACTTAGCAACTCTCACAGGTGCAGTAGTAGTCGCTTTGGGGAATCAAATAACAGGGATGTGGGGCAATGATGCCACACTTGTGAAGAGGGTCGAATCAGCCGCCTCATTGTGTGGAGAGCCAGTCTGGGAAATGCCTCTAAATGACCAATTCAAGAGGTACATGACAGATTCAGCATTCGCGGACATAAGGAATGGCTCGATTGGGGGTAGGGCCGGTTCATCTAACGGCGCAGCGGCTTTCTTGGAGTTCTTCGTTCCATCTAGAGAAGAGGATGGGGGCTCTTCCAAGATACCTTGGGTGCATTTGGACATCGCAGGGACTGCATGGGGCCCCGGTTCCAAGGCTCGGACCGAGCGTGAGAATCCATTCTTCCAGTTCGGTACATCGGGAGTGCATGTAAGGACTCTACATCGTCTTATCACGGGCGATATCCGTTGAGAATGGTCGTAAACCGCAATATTTGGTACATTCCGCATTGTATTCGGGCATGTTCTATACGTTGAACGGACTTTTGCAGGTTACATGAATGGGTCGTTCAAGGTGCTTATTGCCTGTCTGTTGACTGTAGTAGTTCTTTCATCGAGTGTCGCTGCTCAGGACACTGAGGAGAGTGTGGAAGAAGAATCTAACATAATCATCGAAGTGGTTCTTCCACTCTCTCTGGCGTATATCATGTTCTCACTGGGGCTGGGCCTGAAATTATCTGATTTTGGCCTTATTCTAACTGAACCGAAGGCATTTGCAGTGGGATTGGGCAACCAGATGGTTATCTTGCCGATAGTAGGATTCGGCATAGCAAGCATCTTCGGTTTATCTGGTGAAATGGCGGTTGGCCTGATGATTCTAGCTTGCTGTCCAGGGGGTGTGACATCCAATATTCTGACAAAATTAGCAGGAGGGGACACAGCTCTGTCCATTTCATATACCGCAGTTGTGAGTGTTATATCCGTAATCACACTTCCACTCATAGTTGGCTTCTCAATGGATCATTTCATGGGTACCGCATCGCCCGATATCGAAATCCTTGAACTCGGAGTAAGCATGTTTCTCCTGACCACTGTGCCTGTGATGATTGGAATGTTAATTCGCAGGTATTCAGAGTCCACTGCTGATGGTATTGAACCTTTAATTGGAAAAATCGCAGCTGGGCTTTTCGTCATCATCGTCATTGCGGCTATTGCAAGTGAATTTAATACGCTGATGGAGAATATTGGGACACTTGGCCCGGCTGTTGTTATACTCAATATCCTGATGCTCGGAATAGGTTGGAAGAGTGCGACGATTCTTGATCTTGAGAATAATCAGGCGACGACTGTTTCGATAGAGAGTGGCATACAGAACGCAACCGTGGGCATTACAGTTGGAGGCCTTGTAATGGCTCCCCAAGCAGGTGCAACTCTATCTGTGCTAAGTCTACCATCGGGAGTCTATGGCGTTCTGATGTACATCGTCATCGCACCATTCCTCTACTGGAGGATCAATATGTCGAAAATATGATTCAATCCTCATCTTCAACGACTTCGAAATCCGCTTCGTGGACTCCGTCATCAGACTCGTCTTCTTGGTTGTCTTCTTCCATATCCTTGGCTGCAGCCTCATATATTTTGATAGAAAGAGCCTGCATGAGGCCTTCTAACTCGGTTATCTTGGACTGTACTCCGGCTTCATCGATTTCATCCACATCGATTGGGGTGTCTCCATCCATCACCATTGATTCGAGTTCATTCAGCTTCTCCAGAACAGGTTCTGTATCAGCTTCCTCAAGCTTATCACCGGCTTCTTCGATGGTCTTTCGAGTCTGATAAACTATGCTTTCGGCCTGGTTCTTGAGTTCGACGCGTGCCTTCCTCTTACGATCTTCATCGGCAAATTCTTCAGCCTCTGCAATCTTAGACTTAATCTCGTCTTCACTGAGAGATGTTTGACTCTCTATAGTGATTTTTTGTTCCTTTCCTGTGCCGAGATCTTTTGCTGAAACATTCACAATTCCATTCGCATCGATGTCGAATGTGACTTCGATCTGGGGTATCCCCCTAGGTGCAGCGGGTATCCCTGTGAGGTGGAATTTTCCAAGAGTTATGTTGTCTTTAGCAAACTGCCTCTCTCCTTGAAGAACATGGACCTCGACAGCAGGCTGGTTGTCAGCAGCGGTAGAGAATGTCTCCGATCGCTTGCTTGGTATGGTGGTGTTTCGCTCAATCATTGTGGTCATAACCCCGCCTAGAGTCTCGATTCCGAGCGTAAGGGGTGTAACGTCCAGAAGGAGGACATCGGTGACACCGGAATCTCCAACGATTATTCCTGCCTGAAGGGCCGCTCCCATGGCGACTGCCTCATCGGGGTTCACGCCCTTGAAAGGAGCTTTACCGACTTCTTGTTCGATTGCAGATTGTACGGCAGGGACACGTGTAGAGCCACCTACTAGAATCACCTTGTCGACCTTGCCCTTGGATATTCCTGCATCCTTCATAGCTTGGCGCGTGGGTGAAAGAGTCCTTGAGATCAATGGCTCGATTAGTTCCTCAAACTTAGACCTCGATAGTGTGATGTCAAGATGCTCGGGCTGACCATCACGACTCGTGATGAATGGTAGATTGACTTGGGCGGAGCCGGAACCTGAAAGCTCTATCTTTGCTTTCTCTGCATGTTCACGAAGTCTGCTCATGGCCTGTGCATCAGTAGATAGATCGATGCCTGTATCTTTCTTGTACTCATCAACAAGCCATGTGATGATGACCTCGTCGAAGTCATCGCCTCCAAGCCTGTTATCTCCGGAAGTCGCCTTGACTTCTATCTGTGGTTGGCCATCTACCTGGTAGATTTCGAGAATGGAAACATCAAACGTCCCTCCTCCGAGATCGTATACCAGGATGGTCTGATCTTCTTCTTTATTCACTCCGTATGCAAGTGCCGCTGCAGTGGGCTCGTTGATTATTCTAAGAACTTCTAATCCTGCGATTCGTCCTGCATCTTTAGTCGCCTTCCTCTGTGCATCGGTAAAATATGCGGGACATGTGATTACGGCTTTCTTTATTTCCTGGCCGAGATATGCTTCTGCATCTGCCTTCAATTTCTGCAAGATGAATGCTGACATTTCTTGAGGCGTGTATGTGGAATCATCAATTTCAGATGACCAGTCAGTTCCCATCTCCCGCTTCACTGACAGAATAGTCCGATTAGCATTGGTCACAGCCTGACGCTTGGCAGTGATTCCGATGTGCCGCTCACCATCTTTGGCGAAAGCGACTACGCTTGGAGTGGTTCGTGCTCCTTCCGAATTTGGAATTACGACGGCCTGACCTCCCTCCAAGGTGGCCACGCAGCTGTTGGTCGTTCCTAGATCAATTCCGATAACTGGTGTGCTCATTCTTCAATCATCCCCTAATTATTCCATTCTCAGCGTCACGTCAAGGATGCCATTGTTTAGGGTCCATTCCTCGATGCGGCTAGCTGCGAAAGGGATAGAGAAGCCTCTGAGAGGGTTGAGGAGGTTATGCCTCAAAAGTTCGATTATTCTGCCTCCGTCAGCTAATGCGAGGTCGACTGATCCATCATCTGCCTCGGGGATGGAGGTAACATCAATCATTACGTTGGCTAGATCATCCTCATGAGTGAAATCCGTATCTGGAATCTCAATTAGCCTGTTATCTTCTTGTGGCTCGGTTACGACATCTACCTGATCTAGAGGCGTGTTGCTTGAGGATTTTACAGATACTTCGAATCCCATCTTTGAGAGCATGTCCGCAAAACCCCCCGGCCCAGACATCATAGCCTCGATGTTCTTCCTAATCTCCTCGGGGTCTCCTTTTCCATTCAGGGTAATGTCAGTCTTGGATATGGATTTAGAATCGATTCCCATTCGTTCAAAATGCTCTTCCAACTGATTCATCATGTTCTCCAGCATGCTCATGTCCATGGGTATACCCATCTGTTCGAATACCTTGGTCATCTCACGAATGATGTCTCTTTCCCAGTTGTTTTTTTCAGAGGTCATTGTATCACTACTCAACCAAGGGTTGTATAGTTGACCACGGGGGGGGTATATGAATCTCCCGTAGTAGTATAAATGGGAAAACCTCGAAGGAGAGGTTCCTTGATATTGCCGAAGATACTCGTACCGCCGTGTCCTCCCCTGACGAAGACCTCACACTACAAGATACAGACAGGGTAACTGGTAGGGCTGCCCTAGTTGGAAATGCGAGGGCTGCTTTGGCTGTAGCAGCTGCGGTGAGATCGACACTTGGTCCGAAGGGGATGGACAAGATGCTGATTGACCAGAATGGAGAGATTCTGATTACCAATGACGGGGCTACTGTTCTAGATACGGCAAAGGTAGAGCATCCTACTGCAAAACTAGTGATTGAAACGAGTATTACACAAGATCGAGTGGCAAGAGATGGGACTACCACTTCCATACTGATATTAGCAGAATTACTCAGAAATGCCCTCGAACTTTCCAGATCTGGTCTTCATCCGACAATAATTGCTGATTCATACAGGTCCGCATATTCGATGTGTATGAAAGAAATAGCCTCGATTGCGAAACCGCTCGCCTCTGATGAGGATGTACGGCACATTGTATCAACATGCATAGGGCAAAAAGTCGATTCATCGATACTCGATTTGGTATGCAGGCTCGCATTGGATGCTTCTGAGTCGATTGAAGTGGACGACCCTGAGGGAGAACGGGTTCTGGTTAAGCGCATTTCTCTAGAAGAAGGGGCGGTCACGGATACAGAACTTGTTTCTGCCTTCGTTACGAGGAAGCAAAGATTTGACAAATCCATGCCGAATCGTGGAGGAAGTTGTTCTATTGCGGTTATTGACGGGGGTCTTGAGATACCGGAAGTGGAGTTCGATACCGAGTTTGAAATAAGCTCGTTGGGAGTCAGGGAAGGATTCATCCAGAGGAAGAGGAAGAAATTACAGGGTCTTGTTTCTCATCTCGAATCTCTTGATGTTGGAATTCTAGCTGTGCGCGATGGCATAGACGAAGAAGCGCAGAGTATGCTCAGGAAAGCAGGTATCAATTGCTTCAGGAGATTCGACAAGGAGGATTTGAACAGGCTTTCTGAGATAACAGGGGCCGTGATCGTCCGATCCGTCGAAATTGCTGAAAGAGTGCATCTTGGACATTGTGATTCATGGGAAGAGCGCAAAGTATCGGGCGTTCACTACCTGCATCTAGCGTCAAATTCTGGCCTGGGGAAGACCCTTCTTGTCAGGGGTTCAACTCCCGCCCTTAGAGATGAAGTCATACGGACTTTCGATGATGCGCTTGGAGTTGCAGTAAGAGTGTCGGGGGCGGCGCCCATGCTCCCAGGGGGAGGCTCGACATGGAGTCATCTTGCACGTATGCTTAGGAATGAGGCGAGCAAGTATGCAGGCAAGAGGCAATTGGCTGTAGAGGGATTCGCAGATGCTTTGGAGACTATTCCCAGAGTTCTTGCACAGAATTCCGGTCATGATCCGATAGACAGAATTCTTGAGTTATCTGCTGCACAGACGAAAAGTGGTCCGTGGACTGGTTTCGATCTAATGACTGATAATCTCGTGAGTCTCGATTCGATTGGAATAATAGATCTTCGACTGGTGGTTGAGAATGCATTATCTGGAGCCACGGAGGGCGCGATATCGGTACTTAGGATCGATGATGTACTATGGGCCAAGGTCGAGCCTGGAGAACCTGACTGGAATCAGGACGAAGATGAAGATTGAGCCACACCGGCCATCATAGAATCAACCAGTTGGTCCATATCGAATCTTGATTCCCAGCCCCAATCACTCCTAGCAGGGGCATCGTCAACATCTTCTGGCCAAGTATCAGCGATATCCTGACGCTCGTCTGGAATGAATCGCATTACTGCGTTCGGCTTTCTTGAACGTATGCATTGTGCTAATTCCGAGGCAGAGAAACTAACTCCCCTAACATTGTACCCAGGCCTCCACCTGGAGAGATTCTCCGATGGAGCACTCATGAGTTCCATAGTGGCCCTGATTGCATCCTGCATCATCATCATCGGGAGTTTTGTATCTCCACGAACGAAGAAATCGTACTTTTCATTTTCATGGATTTCATAGAATACCTGCACCGCATAATCCGTAGTTCCACCCGTAGGAGGTGTCGTCCATGATAGTAGTCCTGGATATCTCAAACCACGAACATCTATCCCGTAGTTGTGGAAGTACTTCAGCATCATTTCCTCTCCCTCTTTCTTGGTTCGACCGTATACAGTGGTCGGTGACAGGGGAGAGTCTTGCATGGCGACAGGTCTCGAATCAGGGCCGAATACTGCTATCGAAGAGGGTGCAAAAACTCTGCACCCGTGGTTCCGAGCCGCATCGAGAACATTCTGAAGGCCACCCAGATTTACCCGCTCACATAAATCGGGGTCTTTCTCCCCATGTGCGGAAAGAACTGCTGCAAGATGGTATACGGTGTCAATGGAATATTCGGAGATCGTTCTTGAAATGGCCTCATAATCAAGTACATCCAGCAACTGAAAGGGGCCCTCTTGACTTCCTTCATCATGAATATCGGTGGTCAATACAGACCCTTTCCCGTGCATTTCTCGGAGAGTAGCGGCGAGGTCAGAACCTATCTGTCCGAGGGCCCCGGTCACAAGAATCTGGCTACCGGGCACGTCGACCATGACACGCTAATAATCAGGCGACACTTGAACACCGACCATACAAGGGTGACGAGATTGCCAAGGTTCATATGCGACGTAAAATTGCTCCATACCCCGTTGTTATCATGAAATACGTGATTGTGACGGGCGGCGTTCTGTCTGGTCTGGGTAAAGGAATCACGGCGAGTAGCATAGGAGTGCTGATGAAATCAGTGGGGATGAAAGTCACTTCGATAAAGATAGACCCCTACCTAAACAGCGATGCTGGTACGATGTCGCCGTTCGAACACGGCGAGGTATTCGTATTGGACGATGGCGGTGAAGCGGACCTTGATCTTGGTAATTACGAGCGATTTCTCGATGTCTCTCTGACTCGTGACCACAACTTGACCACGGGTAAAGTGTACTCGGCGGTCATTGAACGTGAACGTCGGGGAGACTATCTTGGAAAGACCGTTCAAGTCATACCCCACATAACCAACGAAATACAAGATTGGATTGAGCGTGTAAGCATAATTCCGACAAATGACTCAGGCGACCCTCCGGATGCATGCGTAATTGAGCTCGGGGGAACTGTTGGGGACATAGAAAGTTCGCCGTTCGTGGAAGCCCTGAGGCAATTCCAATTCAGAGTGGGACGCGAGAACGTTTGTTTCGTTCACGTTAGCCTGGTTCCCGTGATGGGGCCAGTGGGGGAGCAGAAAACAAAACCAACTCAACATACTGTAAAGGAGCTGAGAGGACTTGGGATAACTCCCGATCTTATTGTATGCCGGTCCAAGGATCCTCTGCATGACGAGGTGAAAGAGAAGTTGGCTGCTTTTTGCCATGTTGAGCCGAGAGCGGTAATCTCCGCGCACGACGTATCGAATCTGTATCAGATACCGATTTCGTTTGAAAGGCAGGGAGTGAGGTCAATGATTGCAGAGTGCATCGGAGTGGAAGAGTCGGATCATGACGAATATCTGGAGGAATGGCGTGAAATGGCGAATCGTGTGGATAACCTGGAAGAGGAGGTTAAGATTGCCATGGTTGGCAAGTATACCGGTCTTTCAGATTCCTATCTCAGCGTCATAAAGGCGCTACAACATTCTGCTATCGAAGTCAATCGGAAACTCGTAATCGACTGGATAGAATCAACTGACCTAGATTCATCGATGCTCGAATCAGACGAAGATTCCTACAATGCTGCGTGGGAGAAGCTCAAACTAGCTGATGGCATACTTGTTCCCGGTGGTTTCGGAAACCGTGGGGTCGAGGGGAAGGTTGAGGCAGCCAGATATGCACGTGAAAATAACGTTCCATACCTTGGGATATGCCTTGGGCTACAGATTGCTACTATTGAATTCTGTAGGAATGTTCTGAATCTGGAAGGTGCGAACTCAGAAGAGTTTGTTGAAGATCCTGACAATCTCGAACATCCTGCAGTCGTATTCATGCCGGAAATATCCAAGACGCATATGGGCGGGACTATGAGGCTAGGTGCCAAGATCACCCCATTTGTAGTGGATGATTGCAAAATTAAGCGGCTTTATGGGGGGTTAGATGCAGTGAGCGAAAGGCACAGGCACCGATATGAAGTGAATCCGGATCTGATAGAACGTATCGAAGAAGCGGGATTGATGTATGTCGGCAAGGATGACACAGGGCAGAGATGTGAAATCATGGAGTTGATAGATCACCCGTATTTTGTCGGTACTCAGTATCACCCAGAATTCAAATCTCGTCCAGGGCGCCCCAGTCCTCCATTCCTGGGTTTGCTGAGAGCAGCATCTGGACAGTTCGAATAATACTGAAAATTAGCTCCCAAGTGCTCTGAAACATGGCTTATTATCGTCAAAGATTTTGCTAGTGAGTGTCAGTCACGATTGTATGGTTTAGACGAGATTTACGTTTGGGGGATAATCCTGCTCTAACTATGGCAAAGAGTCTTGGTAAACCGATCATATGTTTATTCAATCTAGATGCCGTTCGCATTGGAAGGCCTGATGTGGATTCAATTCATATCCAGTGGGAGCTCGATTGTTTACGAGCATTGAAGGCCGATATAGAGGCAATTGGAGGGGTATTGTTATTCCATTTCGGAGACATTGTGGACAAGTTGAAGGAAATTCATCGGAAGAATAGCATTGATTCGATTTATGGAAATCAAGAAACGGGATTGCAGTGGTCATGGGATCGTGACAAGTCTGTCTCTAGCTGGTGTCAAAAAGAAGGCGTTCGGTTCGTCGAATTCCCAACAAATGGCGTCATTCGAAAACTGGAATCAAGAGACTTGTGGAAACAAGAGCGTGATTTGAGAATGGAGAAATCAGTGATAATCCCGCCTACAGAAATCACTCCGCCCTTTGATATTGAATCTGATAAAATACCCAATATCTCGGACTTTGGATTAGTTGAGCGTTCGCTCATAAACCGGCCTGAACCCGGAGAAAGGGCAGCAACTGCTACGTTGCAGTCATTCTTAGATGAGCGTGGCCGTACCTATCGGAGAGGCATGTCCAGCCCCATCTCTGCGCAGAGTGCTTGTTCGCGCCTATCGCCATTCATTAGTGTGGGCTGTATATCCATACGACAGATACTCCAGCATACCAAGAAGAAGATGGAAGCCGTGAAGAGGGATCCGAGAGCAAGGGAAAATCTTGGCTGGACTGGGAGTTTGAGTTCATTCCAAAGTCGCTTAGCATGGCACTGTCATTTCATACAGCGTCTCGAAGTTGAGTTAACACTGGATAGCATCGCAATGAATCCCGAGATAGACTCACATCTGAATCGTTCGATGGATGATTTAAGATATCAGGCATGGGCGAAGGGAAAAACTGGTTGGCCATTCTTCGATGCTTGTATGCGATCACTGATCGCCACTGGATGGATAAATTTCCGAATGAGGGGTATGCTTCAGTCAGTCGCTTCATACACTCTTTGGTTGCCTTGGCAATTAACGGGATTGCACTTGGCGAAATCTTTCTTGGACTATGAACCGGGAATACATTGGTCGCAAGTTCAAATGCAATCAGGAGTAACTGGAATTAATTCGATTAGGGCATATTCAGTTTCTAAACAGTCTCGTGACCAAGACCCTGATGGAGATTTCATCAGACATTGGGTGGAGGAATTACGAGATGTTCCAACATCATTCATTCATGAACCATGGCTCATGGATTTGAATCAACAAAAAGAGTACGGTTGCATACTTGACGTAGATTATCCAAGACCCATCGTTGATGAGAAGGTTTCACGAAAAGAGGGTGTTAGTCGATCTTATTCAGCAAAATCTCAGCCTGGAGTTAAGCGAAGATCTCGTTTGGTCTACAAACTTCATGGCAGTAGGAAGCGTCAACGAGTTACTGGAAATTGAAGTAGAAGAGCTTGATAATTCAATCGACGGAAACCGGAAGTATTCGAGTGGTCCTGTATCCTTGTAGGGCCTTGAGATACTTCATTTCCCTGAATATATCGTCTAGTTCGTCATCCCCTGTCTCAATTCTGAGTGACCTGATGGTCAGTAGTTTGGAAGGCGTGCATACGCCCATTACGGAGGAAGGAGTTGCCTTCCTGAGAACTGCTGGAGATATCTGCAAATTACCCCTGCCTATGAGGAATCCCTGGCCGCCCATGGGCGATAGTAAAATCGTCACCTCGCCTTGGTGTGAGTCCAACAACTCAATCAAGCCCTCCTCGCTGAGATCTGTTCCAACCTGATTATTGTCTAATGATGCGTCTATTCCGAGTAAGGTTGGGCTCAAACCTACAATTTCTCCAATTCTACGCAAAGTGCCCCCTGACCCCCATATGACTAGTCTCTCAGGAGACATCAAAACGTCCCGAACGTGCTCAGCGATTCCCTCAATTACCTCATCTTCCGAGGCTGATTCAACCATTTCTTTTGCTCCCTGCATCCATCTCGGACTTGAAGGCGTCATTGCTTCTGCATACAAGCGAACGGACCAACCCCCATCTCGGTAAGCTTCCTCGTCGAGATCTAGAACCTCTGTTGAGGCGATGAGCAAATCACCTCCCATCCAGGCCTCTACCACCTCCGCTGCAGCTTTAGGGGAGCTGGCGAAACACCCAGAGTACATCTTGACCCCGCAGGGTATTCCAACGATCGGTGTGGTGGCAGATTCGTTTTCTTCTAGGGTTTGTATCAGGTCTCTTGTTGTTCCATCTCCGCCTGCATAGAGTATCAGATCAGCCCCCTGATTAACGAGTATCTTTACCAGCTCTCTTGTATCTTTATGAGAGGTGGTGCCTCTAGATTCGTGTACAACAATCGTATTGACACCAGATTCTGAATCAAGCCACTCGGACCCCATCCTCCCTTCGGATATTAGCAGTGTAGCTCCGTATCTTGTAAGAGCGGTTTCCAAAAGTTCCATTGCCGATCTTGCCCGGGGGCCTGCTCGATCTTCAGCACCTGCGGCCCTAGCTTCCAAAGCCAGATCGTCAGATCCCTTCAGACCGAGTCTCCCGCCGAGACCTGCATCTGGATTGACCACCAGCCCGATGCGGAACATAGTCGCCGGAAAGCATGGTTCAACTTAGGGATACGCCTGAAATTGGGATTCAAATCTCATTCCACTACTAATTCGTAAAGTTGTCAGGATGCCCATATACAGCAGTACTGTGCTTGTACCTTCCACGGCCTTCATAACTAAATGTCGATGGAGACGCAACTAGGATTTCTATGGCGATGGTCAACGTCGAACTCTCTGATGGCACTGTTCATGAGTATGCCGAGGGCATAACTGCAGGTGAAGTGATCTTCAATGTCCACGGCAAGAAGTCTGGAGCCGTCGCGGTTCTTATCGATGGAGAGGAAAGGGATTTCTCACATATCATAGAATCCGACTGCAAAATAAAACCAATATCAGGCGATAGTGATGAGGGTTTGTACATCCTTCGGCACTCTTGTGCACATCTACTTGCCCAGGCTGTTGTAGAGCTGTTTCCGGATGCGAAACCTACAATCGGTCCGCCTATTGACCATGGATTCTACTACGACTTCCATATGGACCCTATAGGGGATGAAGATCTCAGAAACATAGAGAAGAGGATGCAACAGCATATCAGATCTAATCATAAAATCATACGAGAGGAATATGATAACTCGACATTGAGAGAGATGTTCGGATCTAATAAATTCAAAATTGAGATCATGGATGACAAAGTGGGTCATGATGTTGGGTCTTCTGCATATCGTCAAGGTGATTTCATTGATTTGTGTCGTGGACCACATGTCCCGTCAACATCCCACTTGAGGTGGTTCAAGCTTACAAGCACCAGTCAAGCTTACTGGAGGGCCGATAGTTCGCGAGAGTCATTGGTAAGGATATACGGAATGTGCTATTCTTCGAAGGAAGGTCTCAAAGAAAGGCAGCGTCAGATAGAAGAAGCGGCAAAAAGGGATCATAAGAAAATCGGCAAGGAAATGGAGCTCTACATGATCGATGAGTTGATTGGAAAGGGGCTACCTGTTTGGCTCCCCAATGGAGAGATCCTGAAATCTCAAATTGAGAAGTTTGCAGTTGAGACCGAAGATAACTATGGTTACGTACGCGTCACTACCCCCGTACTTGGAAAGAAGCAGCTCTTCGAAGCAAGTGGGCACCTCCCACACTATGCTGATGGGATGTATCCGCCCATGGAAATGGATGATGGGACATATTATCTCAAGGCGATGAACTGTCCAATGCATCATCTGGTGTACAAAAACAAAAAGAGGTCGTACAGGGATCTGCCGCTTAGAGTGGCCGAGTATGGTACTGTCTATCGAAATGAGTTGTCAGGTACGCTGGCTGGTCTTCTGAGAGTGCGTATGCTTTCGATGAACGATGCGCACATCTATTGTACGCTTGATCAGGTCGCTGAAGAAGTTGCGTCAAATGTACGCATGGTCCAGGACTACTATTCCGCATTCGGATTTGAAGACTATTCATTCAGACTGTCCCTGTGGGATCCTGAAAAGACCTCCAAATATATCGATCAACCGGAAAACTGGGCATCGACACAAGACAGATTGCGTTCGATAATGGATGATCTTGGCGTGGATTACGTTGAAGCAGTCGGTGAAGCGGCATTCTATGGGCCCAAAGTAGACATTCAGTTCAGAACTGCTCTTGGCAGAGAGGAGTCCATGTCTACAATACAACTCGACTTCGCAGCAAAAGAGAGGTTTGGATTGTCATATATGGATGAAACAGGTTCTGAGAATGGAGAGGTTCTGGTTATACACAGGGCGCCTCTGTCGACGCATGAGCGATTTGTTGCATTCCTAACGGAGCATTGGATGGGGAATTTCCCAACTTGGCTTTCGCCCACCCAGGTTCAGATAATCACCATCTCTGAACGTCACGC
>JAZANC010000041.1:0-10574 GCA_036228805.1 Thermoplasmatota archaeon | reverse complement strand
CCAATCCCGGTTTCCAGAGTTACGTAGGAGGTGATCCATCTGCAGGTTCCCCTACAGATACCTTGTTACGACTTAACCCTCCTTGTCGAAAGCAGGCTCGACTACCCCACTAAAAGGCAGCCTCACCCACCCCCAACTAAGATGGTTTGACGGGCGGTGTGTGCAAGGAACAGGGGCGTATTCACCGCGCCTTTTTGAGACGCGATTACTACCTAATCCAGCTTCACGAGGGCGAGTTACAGCCCTCGATCCGAACTACGAACGGGTTTCGGGATAGCCATCATTCCTCTCGGAGCAGCAGCCCATTGTCCCGTCCTTTGTATTGCGCGTGTAGCCCAGTGCATTCGGAGCATACTGACCTACCGTTGCCCTCGCCTTCCTCTGACTTCGCGCCAGCGGTCTCCCTATAGTCCCTTGATCTCCGGAGAGACCTTGGCAAATAGGGATGAGGGTCTCGTTCGTTATCTGACTTAACAGAACGCCTTACGGTACGAACTGACGGCGGCCATGCACTACCTCTCGAACAATCCAGCAAAGTCGTTAACCTGGCTTTCATTTGTCCGTCGGCACTGGTGAGTTTTCCGGCGTTGAATCCAATTAAACCGCACAATCCTCAGGTTGCGGTGTTCCCCCGCCAATTCCTTTAAGTTTCAGCCTTGCGACCGTACTCCCCAGGCAGTGGACTTATCACCTTCGCTACGGCACTGAAAGCCCTCTGGGAGCTTCCAACACCAAGTCCACAGCGTTTACACCTAGGACTACCCGGGTATCTAATCCGGTTCGTGCCCCTAGGCTTCGTCCCTGACCGTCGGATCCGTTCTAGTGTAGCGCCTTCGCAACAGGTGGTCCGCTCGGGATGACAGGATTTTACCCCTACCCCGAGCGTACCCTACACCTCTCCCGGTCCCTAGTCTGGCCGTGCTCGCAGAATTCAACCCGTTGAGCGGGTTGATTTACCCACGAATGCACCAGACCGGCGACGGACGTTTTAGGCCCAATAAAATCGACTACCACTTGAGGCGCCGGTATTACCGCGGCGGCTGGCACCGTCCTTACCCACCTCTTATTCCAAATCCTTTGAAGAGAGATGAAAAGCACAGGATCTTACTCCTGGCACTTGGAGTCCCCTGATCACGGTTTCCCGCATTGTCAAGGTTTCGCGACTGCTGCGTCCCGTAGGACCTGGATTCTTGTCTCAGAATCCATCTCCGGGCTATTGCTCTCACAACCCGTACGCGTCGAGGGCTAGAGGGTACATTACACCCCCTACAACCTGATACGCCGCAGGCCCATCCTATGCCGCCGGGGCTTTCATCCACTCACCGTTCCAGGCGTAGTGGACTATGGGGTATTGTTCTCAGTTTCCCGAGGTTATCCCCCAGCATAGGGCAGGTTACCCACGTGTTACTGAGCAGTATGCCGAGCTCCGAAAGCTCTCGACTCGCATGTCTTAATCGGACTCCAATAGCGGTAGCCTCCGGCAGGATCAACCGGATTTCGCGTGAGCGCAATCACGATCCTTGCTGGAGTTTTGAGTTGTCGTTTGACTATTGAAACGTAAAGTGCTTAGCGGTGGAATGTTATTTTCGCACCTTGCACACCTCCTGAAAACAGGAGGATTTTCGTCGTGGATCACCAATCTAAGTTCCGAACTCGGTTCGGAACCGCACTTCCTCGGCAGCGACTGACGTGAAAGATGACATCACGACCCCGGGGGGTTCAGTCTCCAACGCCCGTCAGACGCAGCGCGCCTGCGACTTGCAGTCCGTATATCAACGTGACGTGTGCGCCCTCACTTTGAGTGGCGCGCATACCCTCATTCTCTAGCATCATGACGCGCCGAAGAACTCTCGCAGAACCGGGTGCATTTCCATCGCTTGCTCCTTCTGGATCTGTTCGTATGTTCTGAGAATTATGCCTACGGCAAGGAGGAGCCCTGTTCCCGTTGCGTTGCCGACTGTTCCAAGAAGGTCTGCCCCAGCAGCCAGAAGACCTACGAAGGCCCCCGAGAAGAGCGTTACTGGAGGTATGTACCTCTCCAATATACGCTCCACAACCTGAGGGTTATTCCTGAATCCGGGAATCTGCATGCCTGTACGTTCAATCTGCTTGGCGACGTCTTTCGGGCCCATGTTCGTGGTTTCGATCCAGAATTTAGCGAAAACCATGCTTCCCAGGGTCATGAACGTGACGTAGGTCAGGACGTGCACCATGACCTGGCCCAGGCTATGGCCGTATGCATCTCCTGTCTGGTTCAACAGGGGTATCAGCCAATCCCCGACGCCATTGACCATGGAGCTGTACCACGCAAACCCATCAGAGGGCGTTGTGGCCCCTGGTTCGTAACTGCCGAACCAATGTGCCTTCGAACCCCAACCGTTCCTTCCGAGTATCGGGACGGTGGAAAGCACCGGGTGGCTCCAGAAGAGAAGCGTGAACATATTCACGTTAGCGAGCAAGGCGGCCATCAGGATAACAGGTATGTTGCTTGCATAAACGAGTCGAATGGGATATTGCCCCCTGTGGCCTCTGACCTTCCCATGAGCTAACGGGAGTTCGAGTTTGGAGGATTCAGCATATGCCACCACGAGGAACACGATTATCGAGGATACCAATGCAGCAATCGGATTGGAGTGGTTCAGAAGTATCTGTTCGAATCCATTCTGGGAGACGAGTTGCGAGTTTGTGGCGCTCCTGAGGGTGTAGAATATCATGGGGAGTGTTCCCGCAGGCGGATTCTCGAAGGACAGTGGGCTCCCGCTGACACTAGGCAGGGGAGACAGTGTGCCGACGAAGGTTGACTGAGCGACTCCAGCGGCGATGAACAGCGATATACCGCTGCCGATACCCCATTTCGACACCAATTCGTCAAGAAGGAAGACAAGGTATGAACCGATGAACAGTTGGATTACGATTATCGTATTGGCCCAGCCAATGCCGTAATCGAGAATCAGGCTCTCATGCGGGTCTAGGAATCCGTATACCTGTGGTATTGACTCGATGGGGATCATTAGTAAGACCAGGATCTTCTGTATCCCCTGGTAGAGTTGCTTGTCAGCAGAATCCTGCAGATCTAATTGGATAATCTTGGCGCCAGAGAACAGTTGCATGATGATGGAGGCTGTGACGATGGGGCCGATTCCAAGGTGCATAATCGAACCCGAGGCACCGGCCATGATGGCTCTGAAAGATGAGAATACGTCGAGGGTGGAATCCGAAAGACCCCATATCATGACGTTTGTCATCATGAAGTAGATGATTAGGACAAGAACGGTTGTCCAGAGCTTCTGATTGAATCTGACGTGCCCTTCTGGCTTGACTATAGAGGGATAGACGTCGACCATCCTTTTGAGCGCATACAACCTACTTGACTCTGGGCCTGTATACATCAGGCAACAAAGAGTCAGGCCGGCCGCGAGACCGAGTAATGCTACTCCAACCAAAAGGAATCCGACAGCCTGTTCATCGACCCAGCCCCAGATCACCATTCCTATTACAGAAGCAAGCCAAACCACGGGTTTTAGCCACCTTCCCAGAGCGGAATCGGCTAGAGATTCAGGAAGGTCTGCGCTTACCCCCCATATTACGAATCCAACATAGGGGAATGAAACGGCGAGGAGCGTCAGAGCCCAAGTCTGGTCCGCGGAATCATCGCCGAAGAGGAGGTCTCGTTGCCACCAAACCAAAGCGCCCCAGTAAATCGCAGCTACGATTACTAGGCCTAAGACATTCGGTCGGCGGCCCTCCATCTCGTATCACCTCAGATTTTCAGTCCTCTTCTGATTCTTCCCATTCGTCCTCGTCTGAGATATTCACCGAGCCGCCTGCAGCCTCAATTTTCTCGATAGCTCTAGAGGAAGCGTGATCTACAGTGACATGTATTGCTCGGCTGACCTTTCCTGAACCAAGGAGTTTGTCGAAGCCCATGGAGGACAGATCGATGGTGTCGCCCTCGTCTATCATCTGGTCTACCTGCGAGACGTTGATGCTATTGTGGACTGTGCGGAGGCTCGGATCCCTGTTGAAGCCATGCATCCCCCAATGATTGGGCATATACTTCAACCGAGTCATCAGCCTGTGCTTGTTTATGCCGGCGTTTCCTCTGCCGCCCCTCTTTCCTGCTCCTCTTCCTGCCTTCTTTCCACGACCGTGATACCTTGATCGGCCTCTGAATTTGTTTGTGCGAGAAACCATGTTTAACACCTCATACCATCCTTGATGCTAGATCGGCGATCGCAGGGCCCCTGAAGCCCAGGGCTCCACCGATGCTGTAGGCGCGCTTGATACCGCCCCATCCCTTTGCACCTCTTGGAGGATGGAGTCGTAGAACCGGTTTTAGCCCCTCAACGGATTTCATCGTAGCATCACCAGTGGCGAGTGCGGATGCAAAGGAGTCTATGGAGTCATATTCGCTGCCATTTGAAATCGCATCGTCAGTGACTGGCTTATCGCCGGACATTCTGCCTCTCTCCCGAAGGAGCGTAGCGATTGTTTCAGCGTCAACTTCGCCCCAAGTGACGAAGTCTTTTGCCTTCTGAAGCATGCCTGCGTATGTTGGCCTATCGGGGATAATCGTTGCATGGTTTACTTTCGTCAGGTTTAGCATCGACATAGTCTCTCGAATGGACCGCTCAACGCCCCTGTCACTCCTAGCTCGTATCACGAGATGGGTCATGCGCCCACCTCCCCGCGCGTAATGTGCAACCTGATCTTGTCCTGATCTCCAATTCGAGTCCTGTTGAGTTGCTTGAGGGCATTGTATGTGGCTTGTGCGAAGTTGATCGTAGTCCTGGTCTGTCCTGCTGTACTGGACCATACGTCAGTGATTCCTGCCTTGCTCAGGACTCTCCTGCCCGTATCTCCTATGACAAGTCCCTTTCCTGCTGGTGCCGGCATCAGAGTCACTCGCGTAGAGCCCGATCTTCCTGTCACCTTGATTGGGACGCTCTTCCCGGGTCCTTGGCCGGACTCCCAGGAGCCGTTTCCGCGCATCACCTGTATTAGGTCGAGTTTTGCCTTTGTTATCGCCTTCTGTATGGTGCTGGCTACTTCCTTGCCCTTGCATATTGCAAGTCCAACGTAACCATCGTGATTCCCAACTACGCAAAGCACGTTGAATCGGACCCTTCTCCCAGAGTCGGTCATTCTCTGGATCATATTTACTGCGAGGACATCTTCTTCGAGATTGGGGATCAAAGCGTCGATGATCTCAACTTCCCGTATTGGCAAGCCGGTGGCTAGAGCCTGCTGGTAAGTCAGTACTTCTCCATCCAGAACCATTCTTCCCAGTCTCGTCTTTGGGACCCACTGCCTGAGTTCGGCGAATCTATCTGGGCCACCTCTCCGTCTTGTTCCGGATTCGGGCTCTGGCGCATCGGCATAGCCGAATGCTATCGCCAAGCCTGTTGCCAGTGAGGGGATTTCCTCATCTGTTTGTTCGATTTCCTCTTCGCTCATTCTTATGCCTCCTCAATGCTTTTCTTCGTTGATTCGACGGAGGTTGCCAGTGAGTCGTCTATATGCGATCCCATGATTCTCTCCTCAGAGGGCAAAACATCCTCTCCATGAGGGATTTCAAGACCGGCATCGATCATGCCCTTTAGAGCTGCATAGACCCTATTGCCCTTGGTTGAAGCTGCTAAGCCTATGTCGAGGATTGCTGTCTCGCAGCCAGCCGCTATTGCCTTCTTTCCTGCTGCAAAACCTGTTAGATAGCTTGCAGGTACCGATTTCCTTGAGGCGTCGATAGGCCATCCGTGCTTCTCTGTTAGCGAGGATGTCTTCACCTCGACAATGACCTTGTCTCCACCAGGGGCATATTCGACTACTTGGCAAGTCACCTGGGTGTTACTCACCCTGACTACTGCCCTGGGAAGGCCTCCCCGGAGCATTCGAAGTCTTCTCCTGTAATCTGTAAGGCCATTCTCACGACGCTTGTAGCGGAGTCTCTGATTCTTTCCTGATGGCATCATGCCTCACCCCCCATCTCGATTCCTTCGAGTTCAATATTGGTCTTTAGATGAGCCACTGACCTGTATGATCCGCCTTTCGCCTTCCTGTAGAAGTAACGATACTGGCTCGGAGTGATGGTGTTGTCAGATCGCAAATCCTTCAAGGTTCTGCGCTGGGCCCGGATTGTCTTCATCCAGCGTTGCTTTCTTGGGTTTCTGGCATTCGCGGTTCCCTTTCTTGAACCGTGGCCTTTCCTTCTACCTTTGGCCTTCTGGGATTCGGCCTTACGTGCCCGCCCTCTGCTGTTCCCAACCAGGGGCTTGGCTTTTATCACGCCCTCTTCTATGAGTTGCCTGACATCATCCTTCTGAACTGCATTCGTAACCTCATCGAGGTAGTCCGGGTTAATCCATATCCTGTGAATGCCTACCGTGCGGCCCTCTCTCCTAGAGAGTATGTCTGCAGCGAGTCTCTTCTGGTTGGAGATTATCATCTCATATCCCCCTTCCTCTGGATTCTGCGCCTGTTGAGTACCCTAAGCCCAAGTTGGTCGGCGCGGTCGTGCATTACGGAGCGCTTTCTATTGCCCACCTTCGAGCCGATTCTAACTGCCTGACGCTCGGGATCGAGTCCATCCAGCTCTGAGAGCGTGTTGACTAGGACTTCCTCGAAACCCGAGGGATGTAATCCCCTTACAGACGCTATCTTCCTATGCCCTATTCGCACCATAGGAGTCCTGTACTTCATATTGAGTCGCTGCTTTGATTGATATCCCTTGGGCTTTCTCCATCCTGTTCTGGCCAACCTGAAGTAACGGAACCATTCCTGACGCCTGAACTTGGGCATTGATGATCGCTGGGACTTTCTTGTTAGGAGCGCTGCCTTTGTCTCGTCATCCAAGACGGGTTTCTGGCGGGTCACGTACTCTCCATCTTCATCGTCCCAATCCTCATCGAAGAACTCCTCGTCGAAGTCCTCGTCGTCTATCGTCTCAGGCTCTTCGATTCCGACTGCTTCTTCTGTATTTTGAGCCTCGTCTGAAACGGGTTTCGGTGAAGTCCCGGCATCAGAAAGCCGCTCGATAAGTTCGGACTTCTTTCCGCTGACTTTGAGGCCTCTTTCCTTCAACAGATCTTTCAGCTGGGCGACGGTCATTGATTCATAATCCATGTTTTCACCTCTCTCCGTCCTTAGAGACGATGTATATTCCGTCCTGGAATACTCTCCTGTCTCTCTTCCTAATCTTGCAAGAACGCTCTATGTTGGCAGCCGTCTGCCCTACCTTCTCCCTATCGGCACCGGTCACTATGACGTCCACCTTGTTCTCAACGCGGACTTGGACCTCCCCGGGCGTCCAAGGTAGATTCGCGGTTCGGGGGACCTTCTCTCCGAAGAGATTGGTTATTGTCATGACATTGCCATCGACCTTGAGAGTCATGGGGAAGTGGGAATAGACTGCCTTGAGCCGGTACTCGAAGCCCTTGTCTATGCCTCTAATCATGTTTCTTAGGTGCGCGGCCCATGTTCCAGACAACGCCTTATGCTCTCTCCTAGGGAGATCGCAGAAAACGTGAATCTGGCCATCAACTGAGCTTATGGTGATTCTTGAGTTTCGGAATGTCCTAGATATCGATGAGCCGTCTTTGGAGAAAGTTACATCGTCGCCATCTATGTTGGCTGACACGCCCTCTGGGAGGTCGATCTTGTGAGTGATGCTGTCGAGTAATGGCATATGTATCACCTCTCAGAAAATATACGCAAGAAGGCGTCCTCCAACACGCTCCTTCTTGGCGTCATGATGATTCATGACTCCTTGATTTGTAGAAACGATTAGCAGACCGAAGTCTCGCGCAGGCAAGAATCTGGACTCCCACTTATCGAAGTCGGTTCTCTTTACCGAATATCTGGGTTTGATTACGCCACATCGGTTTATGGCTCCTATGAGCTCTACCCGGAAGGCATCCCCACGGCCATCGGATATACGCTGGAACTCTCCCACGTATCCTGACGATTGCATAATCAATAGCATTCTTTCTAGCAGTTTACTAGCAGGGCTAACAGAGACCTCGTAATGGCCTGCCTGTTCAGCATTGTATATCCGCACGAAGGCGTCAGAGAGTGGGTCAAACTGCATTCATATCACCTCAATTAAATTTCTTGAATCCTATCTCAGGGGCCACGTCCCTGAAACACTGACGACAAAGTCTGAGTCCATGTCTGCGGATCATGCCGCGCTTTCTACCGCATCGGCGGCAACCAAGTGTGCGTCCAATTTCTTCACCATGCTCACGTGCCATAGAATTCACTCCTCCATGATTGTAATTCCGAATGTATCTTTGAACCATGCCTTGCATTCATCTCTCGAGACTCGATGATGGCTTGGTAATTTACTAGATGCATGTCGCCGTCTTTGTACTCTGTGTCCGGGTCGCTCCAGGACTATGTTGACGTCGAGCCCGAATATTCCGATATCGGGATCGTACTTCATTTCAGGGAAATCGGTGTAATCGGCTATTCCAAAGGACAAGTTGCCTGAATCATCAAAAGACCATCCATGAATCGTATTCTCCCTCACCCAAAGAGCGTTCTTGAGGAACTCGCTTGCTTTATCTGAGTCCCTGATTGTTACCTTGCAGCCAATCGGAGCCCCTATTCTGGTACCTAGATCCCTGTTGGTCTTCCTTGACAGGGTCCTGACTGGCTTTTGTCCAGTAAGAGACTCTAGAACTCGCTCTGCGAGCATCAGACGATTTCCTCCCTCACCTACCCCTATATTCACCGTAACCTTGGTGATACGGGGTGTTAGCATTGGATTTGACTGCTTACTCATGAATTAGCCTCCAACGGAAGTGCCTTGGCGCTCGGTATGACGAAAGCATATGACGCGATTGTTCCGAACTCATCGAATACAACCTCATTTGGCCTGGTCGATCGCTTAATCTCGATTTCCTTGATTTTCGAAGTCTCTCCCACGTGCGAACCGCCTGTCATGTAGGCCACCGCTCCTGCCTCGAATGGGTGATGAGCCGATATTTCTTGACCGGGGAGCGATATGACAAGAGTATCCCCTATCGAATACTCATCGGGAGTTTCGGAAAGGAATGTTCGTCCATCGTGGAGGGTATACTACATCTTTCCGCCCTTGATCGTATTCTTGTTGACAATGCGGCAGGGCTTTGCAGATGCTTCTTTCTTAGGTATTGATCTGTATCTCAGTTTGCCGTTGGTGTCCAAGACGCAACGATAATTGTCATCGCCTACGGTCAGGACATCCATCAGGCCGACGGCGCGGCCATGGTCGACGACGACTCTGCCATCGACCATTACCTTCCTTGTGGCCAAGATTCGCTTTGACTCCCTCTGACTTCTTGAGAGCTTGAGTACATCCCTGAGTATTATGCCAATGGGCATACACATCTCGAGAGGGTGTCCTGAGGGATCGGGCTTCTGGACCCAAACATTCGTCTTTCGTGGGAGAGGCCACGTTCTAGGCATTGTAAGTCGCTTCATATGGCTACTACTCATTCTGCTCTACCTCCTTTAGCACGCTCGAGTATTCTTCCGATTCGGAGTGGATCTGTGTCATCCAACGTGACTACAACTATGTTGGATGCATGTATGGGCAAGGGCTCCTCTTTCCCGTCTGCAGTCGAGATTGATACTCCGTCAACTTGGACTGTCCCAGTGCCAGTATCGACAGCCACGATTTTGGCTCGTACACCGCTTTTACCGCGTGCCTGCCCGAGTCTCTTGCCCCTTGAATCGGCCTTTGCCGAGTTTGGACTTCCAAAATCGCCCCTCAGGACCTCTACCTCGTCACCTACTCTGACTGTAACTGTCCTGATAGCTGCGAGTTCGGGGTCATCAGTCCTAAGTCTGGCTCTGATGCGCTTCCTCTTTACATGAAGAGGCGCATTGAACTGTGCCTTTCTCTGCTTGCCTGGTTGCTTACTTGACATACATCCACCTCCATCATACAATTTGTTTTGCCGTTGCTGCGATTCTGGGCCAGCGCTCAGCGGCTTCTCTGCTGATCGGGCCCTTGATATCAGATCCTCGAAGTTCGCCTTTCTCATTGGTGATGACGCATGCGTTATCTTCGAATGAAACCCATGTGCCATCTACTCTACGGAATGGCCTTCTCTGACGAACGATGACTGCGGTGAATATCTGCCGACGCATCTCTGGAGTTCCACGGCGCACTGTTACCCTGATCAAATCACCAACTCCTGCAGAGGGGTATCTTCGTGCTACTCCGCCTTTGCGGAGAACGTTCATGAGTTGGACGATCTTAGCGCCAGTGTTGTCAACGCAATCCATTCTGGCCTGGGTGGGTAGCGCATTAGTCACTGAGCTCGAGATTCCCTTCATCACAAGTCCCCCTTCTCGATAACACAGAACTTGACAGTCTTGGAGAGCGGTCGGCATTCCATGACGCGCACTCTTTCCCCGATGGAAACTTCGCCTATGCAAGATGGAAGATGTGCGGAGTAACGGTGGGTCCTCTTCTGATATCTCTCATACTTGGGCATGTAACGTGTTGTCTCTCTTTCCAGGATTATTGAGCTGTCCATTCCGACAGCGGAGACCTTGCCTTCAATGATCTGGCCGCGGACCCTAAG
>JAZANC010000040.1:0-26213 GCA_036228805.1 Thermoplasmatota archaeon | reverse complement strand
ATCGGCCTGTCCGTAAAGGCCGTCGACTCATCGGGTTTTGATAGAAAATCCGAGATGCTCAAGACATACGCAGTAGAACCATCTGAAGATATTCAAGAGCCAACCGGCGAAGAAAAGTCAAGTAACGAATCGCCATCATCCTTGTTGCCGATGGTCGCGGGCATCGTCGGCATTCTAATTGTGATCGGGTTGACGGCCGCCATCGCCATCGGCCGTCGAAGCGAGCCTCAAGCTTCTGCATCCGTGCCGGTCGATGCACCCCTTCCATTGCCGCCCGAGGGGCTGCCTGAGGGATGGACTATGGAGCAATGGCAGTACTACGGGTTAGAATACCTGCGTGGAGAACGTTGAATCGGGTGGTAACGCACCTTCAAGAAGGACCGGTCAGAGGGAGAATAGAGGAGGTGACATAGCATGGATGGCGAAGACCCCGTTCCAGACCCACTAGAAGACTGGGAAGCAGGCTCAGCATTCGGCGTTTCCGAGGACAAAGACCCCGTTTGCACCACTCCTGTGGAAGACTGGGTACTCGATCTCCCGATTGAGTCCACAGTCGATGTGCCGATCCCCGAGAGGCTAGTCGACCAGGTAATCGGTCAGGACGCTGCCTCCATTGTGGTAAGGAAAGCCGCAGAACAGAGACGTCACGTCATCATGGTCGGGGAGCCGGGAACGGGCAAGTCAATGCTAGCCCGATCAATGACCGAGTTCCTGCCGCTCGAACAACTAGAGGACGTCCTCGTCTATCGTAACGTGGAAGACGAGAATGAACCGAAGGTAAGGACCGTACCGGCTGGAAGAGGGCACAAAATAATCTCAGAACGGAAGGCAGCAATTCGCGCACAGAGGAAGAAAACGAATCAGATGCTGCTCTTGATCGCACTCGTGGTGGGTGCAGCACTGCTACTTGCAACAATTCAAACGGGAGATATGCTGACATTCATATTCGGGTCCTTCCTATTGATTTTTGGATACTTTTTCCTTAGGACGAGGTTGACCGCCGGTGACGAATCCAACATTCCGAAGCTACTGATCAAGCATGAACGTAGTGAAGAGGCCCCCTTCATAGATGCAACAGGAACATTGTCCGGCGCACTTCTCGGCGATGTGAGGCATGACCCCTTCCAATCCGGTGCTGATTTGGCCACACCCGCTCACGAACGTGTCGAACCCGGGGCTGTACACAGAGCCAACAAGGGAGTTCTGTACATAGATGAGATACGCATGCTTCGGATGGAAGAACAACAGGCACTCCTCGTGGCCATGCAAGAGAAGGCGCTCTCAATCAGCGGCCGCTCGGAGAGATCCTCAGGAGCGCTGACAAAATCAGAACCCGTGCCTAGCGACTTCATACTTGTCGCCGCCGGCAATCTTGACAGCATCCAACAAATGCACCCCGCACTCAGAAGCCGAATTAGAGGATACGGGTACGAGGTATACGTCAACACCGACATGAAAGATACAGAGAGGAACCGGCGAAAACTGGTACGCTTCGTGGCTCAAGAAGTTCGCAACGAGGCAAAGAGGGACTCAGGGAGATCAATCCCCCACTTTGACCGCGCGGCCATCGGGATGATTCTCAAAGAAGCACAACGCAGAAGCGGTAGGAGGGGCAAGCTCTCCCTCAGGTTGCGTGAACTCGGGGGATTAATCAGGATAGCAGGAGATCTTGCATCCGAAGACGGCAGCCCACTCACAACCACGGTACACGTCACCAGGGCCCGTGCAATTGCGAAGCCTCTGGAGCAGCAAATCGCAGACAGATACCTGGAGCGCCAATCCGAATATGCGATGCTAGTCAATCGGGGCAACAGGATCGGCAGGGTAAACGGCCTAGCAGTTCTCGGTGCGGATTCCGGACTGTCGGACTTCTCCGGAGTCGTCCTCCCTGTTGAAGCGATGGTCACGCCATCTCAAGGAAGAAGTGGACAGGTTATTGCTACAGGTGGCCTCTCTGACCTCGCTAAGGAGTCAGTTACGAATATCAGCGCAGTGGTCAAGAAGCTGACAGGCAAGGACATCAAGGATTATGATCTTCACGTGCAGTTCCCGGGCACCCACAACGTCGATGGCGATTCGGCCTCAATTACCATGGCTACAGCCATAATATCGGCATTCGAAGGCGTTCCGATCGATCAGAATCTTGCAATGACCGGATCGCTATCGGTTCGTGGCGAAGTCCTCCCCATAGGTGGCGTTTCTGCGAAAATAGAGGCTGCTGTCAAATCCGGGATCCAGAGGGTCATAATACCGAAGACGAATCTTCAGGACGTTCTGATCGATGAGAAATATGAGTCAATGGTCGAGATCGTATCCGTTGACAGCCTAGATGAAGTTCTAGAACACGCCCTCGTCGGCGAGCAAGAAAAGATCAGCCTCGTTGAGAGACTGGCCAAGGTTATCGACACCTTCTCTTCAGTATCCGATTCAACACCTGCTTGAGAGGAAAGCATACTCAAGTTGAAGACCCATCTGCCCTTCTTGTCGTCGATGGTAAGGCCGAGCGGCGCAGCACCTCTCACGGTGCTCTTCCTAGTGGTCCTGATCGATATGATCGGATTCACCCTCGTGATACCCTTTCTGACTTACTTTGTACAAGACCTGGCGACAGGCGACGGGTTCTCCGACATAGGCGCCCGTGACCGGTGGGTCGGCATCGTGCTAGCTTCCTACACACTCGGACAATTCCTATTCACTCCGCTCCTCGGATCTCTTTCTGACAGATTCGGAAGACGTCCTGTATTGATGTTCGGCCTGGCCTCTAACACAATTTTTCTAATCGCCTTCGGCCTGGCTTCGACACTATGGATGGCATTGATCGCCCGCTTTCTCTCAGGCGCTGGAAACGGGAATATAGCTGTGACTAAGGCATACATCGGAGACATCAGTGAAAGAGAACAGTTGCCAGGCCGAATGGGCATGATCGGAGCCGCCTTCGGGCTCGGATTCATGATCGGCCCATTCCTGGGCGGAGTGTTAACAGATCCAGCAGAGGTATTCGGCGGACCATTTGCAACTGATTGGTGGGTCGCCCACCCATACTTCCTGCCTTGCCTATTCGCAGGAACTCTCTCCTTCGCCTCACTGATACTGGCTAGTCGCATGCTTCCCGAGAGCCTCCCGGAATCGGAGAGAAAAGTCCAGGCCGAGTCAGGCGGGTTACGAAGAGTCCTTTCAAATCTGATCGACGTCAGAGACCTTTCACCTGCTGTGAGGCGTCTGATTTTGGTCAACGCCTCTTTCCTATTGGCAATAACGATGATGCACGCCACTCTGATTCTGTTCACCGCGATGCCAGTCGATAACGGAGGCCTCGGATTCGATGAGATGAGGAACGGCTACATCTTCGCAGGTGTGGGCTTGATCGGTGTTATCGTACAAGGTTGGCTGATAAGGCCCCTCTCAAAGAGGTACGACTCCCGTACCCTGATGGTGGTGGGCATCATATTGGCTGCAATTGGTTTGGGTTGGATTCCATATATCACAACGGAAACACAAGCCGTCGGCGTCCTTGTCATCGTATTGATCTCCGCAGGCCACGGGCTATTCGGGCCAACCCAGTCAACCCTGCTCGCCTCGGCGGCTGAAATACACGGGATTGAACTTGGGAGGGCGATGGGGGCCCAGGAAGGATTCGGTGCATTATCCCGAATCATTGGCCCTGTTTTTGCAGCATTTATCTGGGCTGAGACAGTCGATGGAACAGGTCTGTGGACATACCATACAGTTTTCAGGGTAGCAGGACTAATTGCCATCATGTCGGTTCTGATTCAACTTGGAATCAAGAACTCCACCACAGATTCGGAGGCGGCTAGCGATGGCTAAATTGGCTATAATTGCCCACGGAGGCGCTGGTGCGGACCCTCGGAAGAAATCGAATATAGAGAAGGCGATTCAACAGGGCTCATCACTTCTCGAATCAGATGCCTGCGCCGTCGACGCTGCAGTCGAAGCGTGCGTTATCCTGGAAAATGATCCCGCATTCAACGCAGGAACAGGAAGCGTGACCAGGCTAGACGGGTCGGTGCTGGTCGACGCGTCCATTCATGTCAGCGATGGCCGATTGGGCTTCGTAGCCTCCATGCCAGAGACTCCGAATCCAATAAGGGTGGCAGAAGCTCTTCTTGATGAGGAGATAAATGGCCTAGGGGGAATCGGCGCTAGGGAGTGGGCTGATCAGAGAGGTATACCGAGATCAGCCGTAACCCCGAGACCACCTGGAAAGACCAAGTCAGGCGACACTGTGGGCGTAATAGCCATGGATTCCGAAGGAGTCATGGCTACAGCAACCAGCACAGGAGGCTGTAGTGAAATGCCTCCGGGGCGTATCGGGGATGTCCCCCTTCCTGGCTGCGGTTTCTGGGCCGAGTCCGATGTCGCAGTCGCTGCAACAGGGATAGGCGAAGCGATAACTCGGGAGATGCTCTCTCATAGGGTCCACGGGTGGATCTCACGAGATGGCATGTCCATGGAGCATGCTTTCGAGAAGGCGATCAAAACACGTTTTGACGAATCCACAGAGGTCGGTTTGATCGGAATGTCCGGTGATGGCTCATGCGTCGCGCGGGCAAATACAAACATGCCATGGGCTAGTTGGAATTCAGATGGAATCAGGGGATGAGATTAAGCCAAGTCCCTTGGTGGGACGGCTGCGTGGCGAGCCTTATGACGGACATCGAGACTAAGATTCAGCAAATAGCCACAGTACTCGGACAGCTCGAAGATACACAAGTTCCGAGGAACATACGAAACTCAGTCAAAGATGCCGTGGACAAGTGGCTGCTCAACGAATCGAAGGACATGGACGTGCGTCTTGGTATGACTGCCTCCATGCTGGATGAAATATTCAATGATGCTAACTTGCCTATACACTACGGGCCACTGTGTCTCCAAATTCAGACAACTCTTGAGACACTGCTGAACGAAGTTCGTCGCGGGTAGTCACCCGAGCCATATGCTCGTTGCGACCAATAGCATGGTGATCCCAACTCCGGCATCGATCCATCGCCAAGTTCTGGGGTCCGATACCCTATGTGAAATCGAACGGGCCCCGAATCCCAATGAGAAGAAGAATACGAATGATGCAAGCGCAGCCCCGACTGCAAACGCTACACGCTGCTCGGCTTCCAATCCAGCTGCGCCCCCGCCGATTAGCAGCAGAGTATCCAGGTAGACGTGAGGATTAAGCCAAGTGAATCCCATTGTGAGGGCAAAAATCTTGAATGCGGATTCCGAATGCTCTGGAGAATTCATATCCAAGCCGTTAGAACCCGCAAAAGCAGATCGGAATCGAGTCAATGCATACGCTACCAAGAAAGTCACCGCCGCGATCTCGAGAATGCTCGTGTTGCCACTCTGCGAAACCAACTCACCCACAACGAAGACACCGAGTATGATTAGTATAGCATCGGAAATCGAACAGATTGAACACACAAGTAGGACGTGCTTGCCGGAAAGACCCTGTCTTAGCACGAATGCATTCTGCGCACCTATGGCCAAAATAAGTGAGAGGGATAGTGCGAATCCAGTCATTGCATGGGCTAGGAGCAACTCAGCTCGCCCTTCTTTCTACAGCCTTCTGCCGCAGTCCGGTATACCCGCACTTCCTACACACCTTGACGCGGTATCCTTGGTGTGTGGCCGAGCAACGCATGCAGACCAACTTCCTTAGAAGCCGCTTCTCTGCCTCGGGGAATCGCTGTGCCATGGAGGCGAGCCACCCAACCCCCCTTCATAATCCATTCCCAAAAGAGCCGATGAGGTTGAATGCCGTTAATACCGCAACCAATGAGTTCATACACCCTCGTCAAAGGTGAGTGGTACGGTGCCAGCGACTGTTATTCTCGGAGCCCAATGGGGCGATGAAGGAAAGGGCAAGGCAATCGATCAATTAGCCCCCAGATACGGGTGGACCGTCCGTTTTCAGGGAGGCAATAACGCAGGCCACACCATTGTCATAGGAGATACGACCCTGAAGTTACATCAGATACCATCCGGCCTCCCGACTCCTCATTGCAACCTTGTTCTGGGGGACGGGATGGTAATCGACCCATGGGTTTTGGAGAAGGAACTCGATGCGTGGAAGGCCCTCACCGGCGAGGAACCAGAGGGATCCAGGCTATTCATATCCGAGCGTGCCTCGATCATTCTCCCGTTCCACAGGCTGTATGACTCTGCAGACAAAGTCGTGGGAACGACTGGAAGAGGCATAGGTCCTGCTTACAGGGACCGGATAGAGCGGGTAGGCATACGCTTCGCAGACATAGAAGGCATGCTCGAGAACACCCAATCACTGAGCGCATCAGCTTCCAGAATGTCCTCGCAACTTGCTGCTATTGGTATCGATCAGGAGATCTCTGCCCAAGACCTAGAGAATGATTTGAGATGGATACTCGACAGATACGGGAGCGCCATAGCGCCAACAGGGCACATGCTGGACATAGCACTCAGAAATGGCGAGCAAGTACTCCTCGAGGGAGCACAGGGGGCGATGCTTGATATCGATCAGGGCACATACCCCTTCGTAACGTCCTCAGTCACATCAAGGGCAAACGCGTCTCACGGGGCGGGAATACACCCTGGGCACATAGGCCCGTGCCTCGGGGTCACCAAGGCATACACGACCCGCGTTGGAAACGGTCCATTTCCGACAGAGATACCTCCCGAAGACCCATCTGGCCAGCATCTCGCAAAAGTCGGCCATGAGTTTGGCACCACTACTGGCAGGCCAAGAAGGACAGGGTGGCTAGACATACCCGCGCTAATGGAAGCAAACAGGGTGAATGGATTCTCAGGACTCGTCCTCACCAAACTCGATGTGTTGGCCGGGCTAGATGAAATCAAGATCTGCATAGGGTACGAGCTGGACGGGCGTCCGATTACCATGCTGCCCGTCCGTGCCGAGGATGTCGCACGCTGCATACCTGTTTACGAGACACATCCAGGATTCGAGGCAATAAGCGAAGATGAGTGGCTCGCAATGGCCCAGAAATCGCATGAGGAGGAGTCTTGGTTAGAAGCTCTCCCCGATGCTGCAGCAAAGATCGTAATGAGGATTGAAGAGCTATCCGGTATCCAGGTCCAGTGCGTGGGAATCGGCCCAGACAGAAGGTCCACGCTCTCCAGGCCAGGCGGTATGTTCGATCACCCGCTTAATTTGGGAAATTTCTAATCGTGTAACCCCGAGGCGACGACATGGGATTCAAGGCACGGGCTAAGAAACTGAAACACGCAGCCGATGCTGCGAGACCAGCCAAAGAAGACTCAAGCGGCGACGACGAGGGCGTGACGCCCTGCGATGTCAGGGGCTGCAAGAACTGGGCTGACAAGTCGATGGGCGGCAGAAGGATAGCATTTGACAGGGCAGCAGACGTCTGGGGTGAGGACGGACTCGCATCGGACGGGAGAAGACTATCCGTGTGCAAGCCATGTTACAGGGAATGGAAGAAGGCCAAGAAGGACGATCCTGACGAGTGGTCCTGATTCGGACTGATCATGAAAGACTCCGGAACACCAGGTCCAATCTCTCGAAGCCGAACCTAAGATTGAATACTGTGCCCTCCGAGTAGACATCAGGGGAGCTCAGTGCTGAGAGGTCGCTTTCAGGCGACGACCCTTTGACCTGATCTGGGTAATGCCAGCGGAGGGAGAGAAATGGACACGAATATCGCATACGGATTGATGATTGCAACGCTCGGTATCTTCGGCTACATCGGATACCAGGCATCGACTGACAAGGAAATCGGGGCCGACGAGTACCTCTCTGCCAGAGGATCGCAGGGCTGGCTTCGGATAGGACTGAGCCTCTTCGCCTCCGGGATGGGGATATGGATTCTATTCGGCCCTTCCGAGAATGGCTACTACGGCGGGTTCTGGGATGTAGTCGGCTATGCAGTCTCGGCAGCAACGCCATTCCTCCTTCTGGCCTATGTCGGCCCGAAGATACGCGAGAGGCTGCCGCTCGGAGTGACTCTGGCAGACTACGTGCGAATCCGATTGGGCAGGCCAATGCAGATCTACGTGGGCCTGATTTCAGTCCTGTACATGTTCACATTCCTATTCGCTGAATTCACTGCAATCGGAAAGGCCACTGAAACGCTGTCCGATGCTGAGCCACTCGTCCCGATGCTCCTGGTAGGGGCAGTCACTGCAGCCTACACGTCCCGAGGGGGCCTCCCTGCGTCCCTTGCAACCGACCGTATTCAGGCTTGGACCATTCTGTTCCTTGTCGTGGCACTGTTGCTGACTCTCTTCGGGGGAGACCTCAGCGGACTCATTTCAGACGCCAAGGCATACAATCCCGAGGACTCGTGGAGCATCGGCTCAATGTCGTACATGGACTCATTCAAATCCGGATTGGCCTTGGTGGTGGCGATCACAGCTGCAGAGATGTTCTCTCAGGGGAATTGGCAGAGGGCATGGGCGTCCGAGTCGGACGAGGCCCTCGCCAAGGGGGCATGGCTTGCCGCGGCACTCGTCCTGCCACTGGTCTTCGTCATGGGCGTGCTGGGCACCGTTGTGGCTGGACAGGGTGCCGTGGAGGACCCCTCTGCTGCCTTCTTCTACCTGATAGAAGATGCCGGCCTTTTGTTCGTAGCCGCATTCATCGTCCTCGCAATCGCCCTGGTTTGCTCCAGCGTCGATACCCTCCAGAACGCCGTCGTGGCTTCGATATCGAGGGATCTCAGCGACAGTAGGATGAGCCTTCAGAATGCACGCTACCTTACAGTCGGCCTGATTCCGATAGCGATCTACCTGGCCACCGGACCCACAGTCCCATTCAGCCTTCCTCGTATCGGGGTTTTCACCTTCGATGCAGTCGGCGTGTTCCAGATATTCCTGTTCGCCGACCTGCTGGCCGCGGCCACGGTCATGCCGGTCCTCCTCACATTGTGGGGGCAGGTATCCTCGAGAGGCGCGCTTCTAGGTGCGATCTCCGGCCTTCTATCTGTAGTCGCCTACGGATTATGGACAGCAGACCTGTGGACGGGCGTTGAGTACATCTTCTCGCCCACGAACGAGTTCGGTCTGGCGAATCTCTGGGTCTTCCTGTCAGCGGTCATCGGATCCACCGCTGTGACTGTGCTGGGTTCATACGTCTTGCCCGACGAGTAGGCCCATGCGTTGGTTCAAGCCGTGGACCGGATTATGGGCGCCCATTTGGGTCAGGAGAAGAGGCATGGGTGGGTATCGCCTGCCCCTCGAGATTTTCCTGATCGGCATAATTATCGTCGCAGTGCCCTACTTCGCAACCAACAACATCGCGAACGCATATCTGGACACGGTATTCGACCCCGAGATAGCACTCGACAGGCAGATCCCCGTCTGGAACTGGACCATCCTCCCATACGCCCTCCTGTACATGTTCTACCCAGCAACGCTCCTGCTCTGCCCAAAAGACGACCGCGGTTATTCCGAGCTCGTCGTCTTCATGCAGATGCTCATCATGGTGACGGCGTTCTGCTGCGTCATATTCCTCGTCCTGCCCGCTGAGATCGATCTGAGGGACCAGATAGACTGGGACTCGATGAATGCATGGGAGACCCTCCTCTTCGAATTCATCCACATGTCCGACAACCCCTGGAACGCGTGGCCCAGCCTGCACATCGTGCATTCCTACCTACTTGCCAGGGCGATGACCGTGTGGATCATGAGGAAAAGGGGCGAGTCCCCGATTCTATGGAATGCCGTCTTGGTGACTGTTTGGACCGAATGGACGCTCCTGTCGGTCAGCATATTGACCACAAAACAGCATTATCTGTTCGATTTGCTGGCTGGGATAATCGTCGCGCACCTGGCATGGTTGGCCCTGCAGAAAACACTCTCTGAGATCAATGACCTAGGGCCGAACCAATTCGCCAGAGAATACGGCTGGACCGATTAATCGTATACTATGGAGAGCAGAGTATTCGCTGCCTTCTCGCACGCATTTGCCACGTCATCCAAGCGCTGAAGCACCCTGTACATGTGCATCGCCGCCAGGGACTCTTCTTCGCCATTGCTGAACACGTATGCAGCAGCCTTGCTCTCAACCACGTCTGCCTGGTGCTCTGCAAGGTTCACTGCATCGATCAGGTCACTGAGGCGCTGCCTGCCTGCCTTGGTGTATCCGGATAGGGCCACAGTCTTCAGTTGGGAAATAGTGTCCTCATACAACGAGGCAGTATTGGAAACGGCCTCAGCCATCTCCTTCAGCATCTTCCGCGCCTTCTTGTCTCCGAAAAGCTCCCTGAATGACAGCTGCTCGGCGACGTTTTGAGCATAGTCCGCGATCCTATCCTGCTTGGAAACCATCTCGAGCATGGCGTCTCGGCCCTGGAGCACAGACATCTGGCCCGATCCTATCCTCTTTCTGAGATCATTCTTGATCACATCCGCCCGGAGCTCCGCCTCCACAGTGGCCTCAATTTCCTTCTTGGGGTCCTTCCCGTCCGCTGCTTTGTTCACAGCGTCCAGCATGTGCGCCACAGTCTCCTCAACCGCCAATGCATGGGTGTGCAAAAGCTCGAAGTGAGTCGGGGCACTGCCGTCTGAGCCACTAGCATCAGAGAGAGCGTCCTCGACGTAGATTTCCCCCTCCCTTGTGGCCCACATCACGTAGACCACTGCTGCGAAGGCGATCGGTAGCACAACTATCAGGTGGACCGGGTCGGATGCGACGGCCACGAATATCACCACTGAGCCGAAACCAGCAGCAGGTATGCTCGCCACCCACGACGCGAAGATCTTCCCGAACACCCTGAAGTCAACGGCTTTCGCGCCGCCTGCCAAGCCGACGCCAACAACAGCGCCTACCAATGTGTGGGTGGTGGAAACGGGGACTGCGAGGAACGGCATCGAGAATATCAGGATCGTAGTCGCGGCTCCGAACTCCGCTGCAAAGCCCCTTGTCGGGGTGATGTCGGTGATTTTCTTACCAATCGTGTCCATGACCCTCCAGCCCCATGTCATTACACCTATCGCAATACCAGCGCTTCCGAGCAGTACCAGCCACACTGGAACCGCTGCTTCCGCAGTCAGCTCGCCACCGGACTCCAGGACCTGGTAGACAGCAGCCATCGGCCCGATTGCATTCGACCGATCATTGGCCCCATGAGCGAAGGCGACATAGGCCGCGGTGATTATCTGAAGCCAAACGAAGATCCTCTCCACGCCCATGAATCCATTCCGCTCTTCCTTGATGTCGATCCTATTCAGGACCATGAACAGGGTGAGGGAGGCTATGGCTCCGATGGCGCCTGCGAGAAGCAGGGAATTGATGGGGAACCAGGCGCCCTGGTAGATCGCATCCACGCACTCGGGGTGATCAACGAGATTGACCCCCTCGGGGCAGTAGTGCGTGAATGGGTTGAACGATCCGCCCTCCTTGACTCCCAACCATGACGCCTTGTCGAGCGTCCCTGCATCGTCCAGCCTGCTGAAGAGCCCCTTCAACGCCTTGAACTGAAGAGCCAGCCCGAGTACGAAGAACGTCGGGAAAGCGAGGATCGGGGCCAGCCACATCGAGCGTTCCTCGGGATTCTTGGATTCGAGGATGGTCTCGCGGACTATCCAGAAGGACAGGAACGCTATGATGCCGCCCAGCAAGGGGCTTGCGACCCAGGACATCACCACTTTCCTCACGACCTCCCAATCGATGAGGTCCGTCTGGTGCTGCACCTCGAGGACCAGGCCGACCCCGATGATGCCTCCGATGATGCTGTGCGTCGTCGAGACAGGCAAGCCCAGCCTCGTGGCGACGGTGAGCCATACCGCTGCCGCCATCATAGCTGAGATGAATCCGTACATTAGGTCGTTGGCAAAGACCTCGGTGACGGTTTCGAAATCGACAACAAGAATCCCCTTCCTGACCGTGTCTGTGACAGCGTCGCCCGCGAAGAAGGCACCAGCGAATTCGAAAATCGCTGCCACGATCACAGCTTGCTTAAGCGTCAGAGCTTTTGACCCGACGGATGTCCCCATCGCATTTGCGACGTCGTTCGCTCCGATATTCCATGCCATGTAGGCACATACCAATAAGGACAAGATTAGGACGAATAGCATGATTCCAGTGACGGCCATCTATATTGTCTAAATAGAAATGGAATATAGTCTTCACAATATATATTATATATAGATAAATATAGAATCAATGTATTAAAAGCCTATTTTAATTATATACTTCTTATCTTTGGAACATTATGTGATGGACCGAGGGGACCGCGATAAGTCTGAAGTCCGCAGATTACAACTTACTGGGGGCTCCACATATATCGTGAGCCTCCCCAAGAAATGGGTCACCCGGCATGGGCTGAAACCCAGGGATGAAGTTAGGATTGAATGGCGCCCTTCTGGGAGCCTCAGGTTAAACGCAGAGACCACCTCTATACGAAAACGAAGAAGGGTCGATATCCAATTAGATGAGATTGGATCAGAGTTCCTGTATGACCATCTGATTGGGGCGTATCTCAGCGGCGCCGATCGCATCAGGCTCTCTAGCAGGAACGCCATCAAGCGCTCAGATAGAAGAAAAATACGACAGTTTATTCAGACCACAAGAGGCATAGAGATATCCAATGAATCTGATTACATTGTTGAGATGATTACTCTCTTGAACACATCTGAAATGCCATTGCATTCTAGTATAAATAGGATGTATCTCATAATTTCAAGTCAGATCAGGGATATCTCAGAAGTTCTTTCTGGAGGTGATAAATCACTCCTCGAAGATACTGGCGATAGGGAGAAAGAAGTTGATGCTCTGAGATTATTGCTGGAAAGGCAAGTTGGACAAATTCTCGAGTCAGCATCAATAGAAACAAGTTTCGGCATAAATAGGTGGGAGGCGTCAGAGTTTTCCAATATTGTAAGAATTTTTGAGAGAATTGGGGACCACAGCTACATCCTAAGCAATTTATGCCTTGAGCAAGAAATTCCTGATATCTTATCCCCCGAGAAGTTACCGGCAAATGTGATTCCCACATGGCAAAAATCAATTAAATCATTAATCGCAAATCTCAAGAGAAGAAAAATCAAAGAGATTCACGATTCAAAATCTGATATCCAAAAAGCTGTCAAATTATTGGATGAGTTTGAAGAAGGCCTCTGGACTGCAGAGATGACTGCAACCGACGCTTTGTTTTTGGACAAGTTTTCCGAATCAATGAGGAGAATCCTCGCCTACACCCTAGACATGGCAGAGGTACTAATCAACATACAAACCCACCGTGAATCAGTTGAAGAAGAATATTAACCCAATCAGGAGTCTATCGATTTTGGAATAATTAAATTTCTATCTATAGAGTCTATATCGGTTCTAATCATCTATTGTAACTATGCAGGTCTAAGTAATCTGAGTTATCAATCACGTCAGTTCGGAGAGAAAGAAATGAAAAACGCTCTGATAACTAAATTGATGATTGTACTGCTGCTTAGTACCTCGCTAGCCGGGTGTACGGGGAACGATGAAAATGATAGCCTGATCCAGACTGGATCATCGACCGTACTGCCGCTTGCAGTGGCGTGGGCGGAGGAATACGATGGTGCCGACGTATCCGTCTCGGGAGGGGGATCTAGTCATGGCATCAATTCTCTTTTGCTAGGCGAGGCCGATCTTGGAGACGCCTCCAGGCTGATGAAGTCAAAAGATTACGTGAAGGTAGACTGCGATGAAAATGGAGTCAACTCCGATGGGACCGCTGCGTCTGAGTGCAATGGAGTCATGCCGACCAAGTGGGTAGTGGCCTTCGATGTTCTAGCAGTAATCACCCACCCATCGAATGACTTCGCAAGCACACTAAGCTATGACCAACTGTACTCAATATTTACTGATGACGAACCAGCGGTTTATTGGGACGAAGTACCGGGTCTTGATGGAGCACCTCATGAGGAGATTGAGATCTACGCTCCAGATGAAGCCAGTGGCACGTTCGATTACTTCTTTGAGGAAATAATTGCAGATTGGGGTGACGACACACAGGAAGCCGGAACTCGCCTCGAAGCAGGTGATGGGGTCTATCACCCGTCTGCAGATGACAATGTGATCATGACTGCAATACAGGCCAATGAGTATGCGATTGGTTTCTTAGGGTTCGCTTATGTAAGGGAGAATGCTGACAGCGTGAATACAGTGTCAATTGATGATGGAAACGGAGCAGTGGAACCATCCTTGGAGACCGTTGCAGAATACCCCCTGGCCCGCCCTCTGCATATTTATTCCGACGCCAATGCTGGAAATTCAGACATAGTTAACGGCTACCTAAGTTTCGCGCTTTCAGACGAAGGTCAAGACGTATGTGATGAAGTCGGTTACGTCAAGGTAGAACTGGTAGACCCAGGACTCCTCCAACTTCAGCGTGCAGCTTTGGATTAGAACATGACGTGGTAACCTATGGATCGGCCCGCCTATCGACTCGATGGGCGGGCCCCTAGGAACCGAATCATCTACACCAGCTTGTTTACAGCTGCATCCCTGTCTGTAATCGCAAGCGCGTTGATAATCTACACATTGGCAGAGGGGGCAGTCCAATTTTTCCGGTACGAGGAGGCAGATCTTCTCGAATTCATCACAGGGACGGATTGGCTTCCCAACGGACGCAATCCTAGCTTCGGTATCTGGCCCTTGTTGTCAGGCACAGCTCTTGTTGCTGCTGGGGCCCTTCTGATCGCCGTGCCGCTAGGTATCGCCTCCGCCCTACACTTGGGCGAATTCGCGTCCCCTAGGTCGCGCCGACTGCTCAAGCCTATTGTAGAGGTTTTATCTGGAATCCCTTCTGTAGTGCACGGGTTCTTCGCACTCCTTGTGATAAGCCCATTTTTACAAAGGACAATCGATGCTACTTACTTCAATGCTGCAAGCGCGATAATCGTAGTAGCGGCAATGATCCTTCCGATCATCGTCTCTATCTCTGATGATGCAATTAGGGCAGTGCCCAGGGAGCTAAAAGAGGCCGCTTTGGGATTAGGCGCCACACGCTGGGAAATGGCAACCAGGGTGGTTTTACCTTCAGCGAGGTCAGGTATTGTCGCGGCAGTTTTACTCGCATTGGCAAGAGCCGTTGGAGAAACAATGGCAGTTACAATGGCTGCTGGCTCAGTCGCCGCATTACACTTTGATCCGCGATTGGAAGTCCAGACTCTCACTGCCTACATCGCCCAAGTCGCGACAGGGGATATACCGCCTGGCCCCGCGACGGACGCCGGATTCGCAGTTGGTAGCGCTTTGTTCATCATTACCTACTCCGTCAACATAATTGCCGTGGGCGCGACCAGAAGAAGACTGGGAGTGAAAAAAGGAAAAATACGCTCATTCATCCCCAACCAAATCAAAAGGGCCCGAGAGATTATTTCCAGAACTCGAAATCAAGTCGAGCACCAAATATCGCAGTCGAATCCATTCATCCCATCCAAGTACGATCTATTCCGCCAAAGGAAGGAAAGAGCATTTCGATTTTTGATATCCAGCAGTCTTTTCGTAGGCTTGGCATTCCTACTCATATTGTTACAGACGATTTTGGAGACAGGCTTGGCAGGGTTAGATTTTGATTTCCTAACCAATTTTCCGTCATACAGGCCTGAAAATGCAGGAATCAATCCAACCATATGGGGCTCTCTATGGTTGATTACACTGACAATGCTCTTTGCCCTCCCCGCTGGAGTGGGAGCGGCTGTCTATCTAACAGAATTGGCCCCGGAAGGTTTTGTCAACCAGTTTCTTCGAAGGACTCTGCAGAACCTAGCAGCTGTCCCATCAATTATTTTCGGTTTAGTCGGGCTTTATGTCTTCAGTAGAATGTTCGGTTTTGGCCTGTCTCTGCTTACTGGTTCCCTTACTTTGGCAATGATGGTCTTGCCGATGATCGTTGTTACAACCGAGGAGGCCTTGTTAGCAGTCCCTAAATCGTTCAGAGATGCTGCACTAGGTGTTGGCGCTACAAAGTGGCAGGCTGTTAGGTATCATGTACTTCCCAATGCGATTCCAGGAATCTCAACTGGCGCCATTCTGTCCGTAGCAAGGGCATTAGGCGAAACTGCTCCGATCTTATTTGTGGCCTCATTGTTCTCTAAAACAGCTCCGACAGGTATTATGGATGGATTTTTGGCGTTACCGTTGCAGATTTTCTATTGGACAAGAAATCCACAAGAATCATTTCACGATCTTGCGGCAAGCACAATTCTTGTCCTGCTGATACTGCTCTTAATTTTGAATTTGATAGCAATTTTCATCCGAAACAGGGCTGAGGCCAGGAGGTCATGGTAATGTCGAAAAAATATAGCAGGATAAAGGTACAAGACCTTACAATAAAGTACGGCGATAAGGCAGCAATCAAATCTGTGAGCATGGAAATAAATGAGAATGGAGTCACTGCATTCATCGGCCCCTCAGGCTGCGGAAAAAGTACGCTGCTAAGAGCATTTAACAGAATGAATGATGAAATTCCTACCTGTTCGATGACGGGTGAAATAGAATGGGATGGCAAAAATTTGCTTTCAGAAGATGTTGACCCCGTGTTATTGAGGAGAGCGGTTTCGATGGTGTTCCAGAAGCCGAATGTATTCCCCACATCGATCTATGAGAATGTCGCATTTGGTCTGAGAATCCAAGGCATAAGAGAGAAAGCAAAACTCGACGCGATAATTGAAGAAAGTCTGCATGACGCCTTTCTTTGGGACGAAGTAAAGGATCGTCTTGATGACGATGCATACTCACTTTCCGGAGGCCAACAACAGAGATTATGCATAGCTAGAGCGCTTGCGACCAAGCCTGCAATACTGTTGATGGACGAGCCCACATCCGCTCTCGATCCGATTGCAACTGCGAAAATCGAGGAATTGATCCAAGCACTCAGGGAAAAGGTGACAATCGTAATCGTGACTCATTCCATGAGCCAGGCTGCAAGAATTTCAGATCAAACTGTATTTTTGTATATAGGGGAGTTGATTGAATCAGGCCCTACGAAGAAGATATTCAGTGAGCCGGAGCACGAATTAACCGGCCAGTATATTACAGGAAGATTTGGATAGGTGAGAAAGATGCCACCAGTAAGAACAGGCTTAGATGATAGATTAGACCAATTGAGGGTCCAGCTCGTAGATGATGCAAATGAATTGATGAGGATATACGCCATATCAACCAAGTCTTTAGCAACGCTCAATCAGGAAAATATCGATCATGTGTTAGAGGCAAGAAATGAGGCAAGGAAAATTTTCTGGGAAAGAACCGGAGATATCCTCCTTGTGCTATCCCTAAATCAACCGATGATGGGCGATCTCAGAATGATTTCCACGTTTCTGAGGGGAACTGATGTAATAGAGCGTGGGATGAGGCATGCCAGAGATATATCTCAGACAACGGCACTTTTAGCTCGAGATTTAGCACTCGATAGCATCCCTCAAGAATTGTCCGTTCTTATCGGGTCAATGAATGACTCATTACTGGAAATGATTTCCAGTATATTCAACTCAATCGGTTCAAAATCGAGTTTGGACGTCCATCATATCTCAGATAAATGGGGGGAGATAAGCACAAGCTGGGAGGCCTGTCAGGATATTATATCCACTACACCCGGTACAATAATTGGAAGTAAGACGGGCCGATTGAATTTGTTCAGAGCCATATCTAGGATGGAAAGAACGGGCTACAATTTTGTTCGTTTTGCAGACCATTGGCACCATGCACTGAATAATGAGTGGATTTCTATTGAAGGCTAATCTATCTATTTTTCATGTCAGATCGTGTTCCTTGGTGGGCTCGGCAGGAATTGAACCTGCGATCTTCGCCATGTGAAGGCGACGTCATAACCCCTAGACCACGAGCCCTGTGGCCGTCTCCTGCCGCGACTTCCGATTAAGGCTAGTGGAATTGTATCAGACTTCCAAGCATGTGAAATACGCCATCTCCGAGCACAGGTACGAATGCGACTGGACATGTCGGTACTGAGGCAACGGCAGACATGGGCCGCTGCCGTGATAGCCGGGTTGATGTTCGTAGGCATATCCGCCTTGGCTTTGAGCGCCTTCGATATCGCTGGCGATCGCATAGGGGAAGGCGGGGAGATTGAGCCGATACCCGTGATTCTGTTCGACTCCCTGCAGCGTGATGGGATAGAATCAGAGATAATGGACGAGGAGGGCAGGATCAACACCTCTCTTCTCAGGGGCGGAGTCCTGATCATTGATCTGATGGCGCATGACTGCACCAATTGCCATGCGGTCCAGCACCATCTGGAGGATGAAATCCCCCGTTGGGAAGAGATGGAATCGGCCAGAGAATTGCATGTGATTGCCTATGGGGCGTGGTATGATGAGAGCTTGGAATACCTCAACACATCAGAGGGGGGCTACAAGGTACCAGGATTCCCGACTGGCCTTGGAAGCGTCCATGCAGCCATTCTCGAGAATGGGACGCTTTCCGACCCCGTCCGGCTCCTGACCGCTGGCGGAACTGGATTGATACCCGCAGTTCTCGTCATCGATCACGAGGGATACATCATTGCAAGGGAGAACACCGGGACGCCCACTGACGGCTGGTCGTCCTTCGACTCCGCTGTGGAGACGGCTCTGACGGGAAATCAGTTCGAGATAGAGTCTCTGAGGACGATCGGCATCGCCGAGGAGAAATCCTCAGGATCTGCAATTTTCGCTTTGGGGGTCTTCCTATCTATCCTGGTCTTCTTCTCCCCCTGCGCATTCCCCGTCCTGCCAAGTTTCGTCACATTCCAGATGACTCTGATGGCCTCTGAGGCTTCGATGGACTCACGCGAATCTCGGGGGATAAAGCCCCCGATTCTCGGGCTCATGAGCGGATTCGGCATGGTCTCGTTCTTCCTGGTAATCGGCATAATCGCGGCGATAATGGGACGAGCGTTCGCCCTCAGCGGGATGATACGGATAATCGCTATCTTCGTCGCGTTCAGCCTCGCGGCTCTAGGCTTGCTCAATCTGATGGGCTGGACAAGCAACCTCTTCTCATTCGTCCAGAGAGCCATAGACAGGCCATCCGAGGAATCGAAAAAACGCTCTGCTGAGGCAAACACATTCCTCTATGGCGTCGGATACGCGGCTGCGAGCATCGATTGCACCGCAATTGCAGTGCTGCCGTTCGTCGTCTTCCTGGGGACGATGGGCGTCGAGGCTGTGTTCACGGGGCTGCTGGGCCTTGCGCTTGGCCTGATATTGCTCATGGTGATCATCGTATCTTTGGTGGGCTACGGCAATGCGGCGTTCGCATCCAGGATAAATCCCCTGACACAGTGGATCAAGGTCATCGGATCTTGGATGATGATATTCGCTGGAACGGTGCTGCTCGTCTTCCTCTTCAGCCCGGAGACGATCTCCTCTGTGATTCAGATGTAGCCCGATCTCACAGCGCTGCGATCGCATTCTCGAGCTCAGTCGCTCAGCAGGGAATCCAGCAGCGAGGATGCGCCGATACGAAGATACTGGCTGTCTGTCACGGACAGCCCTTCCCCTGTCACGGCAGAAAGTAGCGCCTCTAGATCCTCGCTGGTCCGTATCCCACCTGACAGCTTGACCCCTCGCAATTCACCGGTGACTGTGTGGTGACGATGGACCTCCCTCGCCAGCCAGCCGGCCGCCTCAATGGAACAAGCACCCCTCCTCCCGGTGCACGATTTGACGAAATCAGCCCCGCCCATCAAGGCGATCCTGGCTGCGCCCATGGCCGATCTCTCGTCATGGAGGGGGGTTTCGAGTATCACCTTCAGGGTTAGTCCCTCCGAGGCTCTTCTGGCTGAGTCCATCAGCAACATCGAGTCCTCAAGCCCCATTCCGGGTTCCAGCACCACGTCTATCTCATCCGCCCCCGAATCGCGAGCCGCTCGAATTTCTTCGGACAGAGCGGTCGAATCACGTGTACCCGTGGGGAAGCCACCTGCCACGCAAGCCAATTTTATCCTAGGGTCGAGCATATCCCGTAGCCCGTCCAGTTGTTCAGAGAAGACGCAAATAGCAGCGGGAAGATGCTTGTTGGCACGCTCAACCAGATGTTCGAGATCAGACTCACTAGCCTCTCTATCCAGAAGAGTCAGATCGAGGAGGGCGATCCGTGCGTCTCCCTCCATGCCCCCTCGCGGGAGTCATGTGGCTTGAATCAGCCGTCAGGAGTGCATGGACTCGAACTCGGCCATCCATGCCACGAGGGCCTCCACGCTGGAAAGCTCCAGCGCATTGTACATGCTGGCGCGAATCCCCCCTACGCTCCTGTGCCCCTTCAGGCCCATTAGCCCCCTCTCCTCGGCCCCTTCGAGGAAGGCGGCCTCTAGACCATGGTCTGATATCCTCCAGGTGGCATTCATGACGGACCTCGAGGACTCCAGGGCATGCGGCGCCCAGAAGTCCGAGGAATCAAGGCGGCCATACAACAGGGACGCCTTGGCGGCATTCCGATCTATGGCTGCTTGAACGCCCCCCTCCCTCTCGATCCAACCCAGTACCTCCTTCAGGACGAAAATCCCGTATGTGTTCGGGGTGTTGAACAGGCTTCCCTTCGACTCATGGACCTTGTAGTCCAGCATAGAGGGTAGCCCCTCGCGACCCTTCTTCAGGGCCCATGGCGAGAGTATGACCACGGTCACACCGCTTGGCCCGAGATTCTTCTGGGCGCCCGCGTAGACAACGTCATGCGCCGAGACGTCCAGGCGGGTCCCGGTGATGTCGGAACTGGCGTCAACCACCACCGGCCTCCCCCCGGAGTCCGGCATTTCGTGGAACTGCGTCCCATAGATCGTGTTGTTGGACGTATAGTGGATGTAGGCCGCGTCCTCGCTGACAGAGTACTCCGAATGGTCCGGGACCCTGGTGAACCCCTCTTCCGCCCCATCCCATATGGCTCGAACCCCTCCCAACTTACCGATCTCTGAGTAGGCCTTCTGGGACCAGGTCCCGGTGACGATTATCTCTGCATGCTCCCCCTGGTCGAGAAGATTGAGCGCGGACATGTGGAATTGAAGGGACGCCCCCCCTTGGAGAAACAGCACCGAGTACTCGTCCGGAATTCGCAATAATCGCCTAAGACGCGCATCGGCCTCATCCACGATTGCCTGGAAGACCGGGCTTCTGTGCGATGTCTCCATCAGCCCGAGGCCACTCGACCCTAGCTCCTCGAGGTTCTTTTTGCACGCCTTAATCACCTCGAGCGGCAGAACTCCCGGTCCAGCACCAAAGTTGTGTAGCCTGGTCATGATACGGCCTGAGTCACCCGGTCCTTGAGAGCATCGCATCAACCGCATCCCGAGGATGGGGTTCATGTCTCATGCATATCTCGGCGAATCGTGCTCGAAGTGGGTTTGGTGATGCTCCAGGGGTCCAGGAGGGCCCACGAGGTTGCAGTTCAGGCCGCGTGTGACTTGACCAATACCCCTGTATCGATAAGGGAATTACGATCATTGGGCGACCTCATTAGTGGTGGACTTGATGCGGTTATACTGCCAGGCGGAGAATCCACCACCATGAGGATAGTCGGCGGAGAGGGCGGAACGGGGCTCCTCGGGCCGCTATACTCGATCATGAGGGAGAATAGCGAAATGCCGGTCCTAGCAACATGTGCAGGAGCAATCCTCCTCGCCGATCCCCAAGACGGGGGAGACCCGATTATCTCCGCCGAAGTGGATAGGAATGCGTGGGGGCGGCAGATTGACTCATTCATCGGCCCAGTGGCCGTTGAGAACGTGAACAACCCCCTCCAATGCGCATTCATCAGGGCCCCGCGCTTCACTGATGCCAGAAACACATCAGTAATCGCAACCTTGGATGGAGAGCCTGTCGGCGTGAGGGAAAACAACAGGATCGCGCTGACATTCCATCCAGAAATCTCCGGGACGACGATTTTCCATGAGATGCTAATCGAGGCGGCTATGTCCGTGAAAAGGGGGGCCACTGCATGAGCGTGACCCTGAGGCTCCCCACAATCCCGGCTTTGTTCGACGCCCCCGAGATCGAAGAAGCCGAGGGGTGCATACAGTGCCAAATGGGGTCAAAGCTAGTCCTGTTCATCACCGGGAAATGCCATTGGAAGTGTGACTACTGCCCTCTGTCGGAGAATCGTCGGGAAGCAGAGATGATGTTTGCCAATGAGCGCCCCTGCACCTCGTTCGACGAGGTAATCGAGGAGGCCAGGGCGATGAACGCAACGGGAGCGGGAATCACCGGCGGCGACCCGTTGATGGACAGGGAACACACCCTGGAAGGAATCCGCAGACTCAGGCAGGAATTCGGCCCTTCGTTTCACATGCACATGTACACGAGCATCCCGTTCAAACCTGAATACGCGAGAGAGTTTGCCGAAGCCGGACTCGACGAGATACGATTCCACCTCCTTGATTTAGATGCGAAGAAATACAGCACTGTGATCTCAGCATGCTCCGCTCAGGGAATAGAAACCGGCATCGAGATCCCCTGTGAGCCTGATCGAGAGAAAGAGCTGATGGATGCACTGGAAGAGATGAGGGACATGGATATCCAATTCCTCAATCTGAATGAACTTGAGATCACCGTAGGCAATCACGGTAACATGGAAGTTAGGGGATTCAACCTCTCCGACGAGATAACTGCAGGGGCAGCGGGTTCCGCGGAGCTAGCCATAAACATGCGCGACAGAGTCGCCGCTGCCGCCCTAGGGAAGCCAGACCCCATTGACGGCGTTGTGCGCGAGCCATATGGTTTCCATCTGAAATTCTGCACAGCGGTCTACAAGGATGCGGGGCAACTCAGAAACAGGTTCCTCAGACGCGGGGAGGCCACTATCGCTCCTCATGAATTATTGACAGAGGATGGAACATTGATCTTCGGAGTGATCGAATGCGACAATGAAGTGGCAGAGGGATACATGGATGAAATCATTCGGGAAACAGGCTTACCTCGAAGATTCTTGTATCATGATTCTGAGAGGGGCCGAATAGAAATCCCCCTTTCCACAGCAGAGGAAATCAGCGATTCTGTCGAGGCTCCTGTAGCATTTGTCGAGGTTCACCCCACTCACGAACGTCTTGAAATGACGATTGTCTATCTCAATAGCACCGATCTGGACAATTGAAATTAAGAGCCATGAGAGAAAGGGATTTTCGATGCCGGTAAGAACCATCGATCAAGAGGCATCTTCTGTAGACCCTTACCGGAGACTTTCAGCCTCACAGGTGATCGCTTACAGGAACTGTCCGAGATACTGGTACTACGGTTGGGAGCGTCGTTTGAAGACCCCGCTACCTCCACAAATAATCCGCGGAAATGCTGCAGAGGCGTGCATCTGCAGAGTCATGCGCGACTCGCCGTCACTCCAGCTCGCAGAGGATACAGACACGATGTCCACCCCTCTGAATGAGGATGGGGTGCCTGAATGGGGTGATCCCTCCAATTGGCCCGGTCCGAGAATCCAGCCTGTCGACAGCTCTCTCCGGCCTTCGGACATGGACTCATTGAGAATTTGGGCCCATGCGCGTGCTCACATACACTTCCAGCGATGCTGGGATGAAGCACGCGATGACTGGGCAGCAAACCCGAATAAGACAGGCTCGGTTGAAGATGCAGATCCGGACCAATGCCTCTCAATGGTGCTCAGGGGAATAGATCTACACTTGCAGGAAGTCGAAGAATGCCTGAATTCAGACGATGTGGATGTGGATGCATGGCGCTCAGGAAAATCTAGGCCTGTCTGGCCTGCCCCGGATGGATTCCCCCGTGATTGGGGCGAGCCCAGCCATGCAGCCTTTGAAATCGGATCAGATATGCATGTATCGGAAGCATGGGAGATTGCAAGGCCATGGTTCGTAGATCCGGATGCGGCATCATTCACTCAGACCTCAACGCACCCAAATGGGTGGTTCCAAGGGGAATACGACCTTGTCTACAGGTGGGGCGGAACTACACGTATAATCGATATCAAGGCCTCAGTCGGAAGAGGAGACAGGTCCCACGGCTACCTGGATCAATTGAGGATGTATGGTTGGCTCTGGTGGGCCACTCACGAGCGTAAAGAAACCGCAACAGGACTGGCAATCTGGTATCTAGGCGCTGGAGATCCGAAGGAAGTCGCCACACCCCTAACAGAAGAGATGGAGTCTATGGACAGGGATCTTTTCGAGTTGTACTCAAAGATACGAGAGAACAACCCATCAATCGAAGAATGCCCCGCAGAGCCAGCGCCTCTTCGGAGATTCAATGATGGAGGCGTCCCCGATGACGAACCGATCGAATCGGATGCTAGAGCCAGATGCAACAGGTGCGAGTATGCAGATTTCTGTGAAGGCTCGAACCAAGAGAAAAACGTGATCAGCATGGAAACCATCCAGCGTTTCGGACACACTTGGAACATAACGCCATTGCAGGAAATCAGAACTCGTTTTTCAGCAGTCGGCGAGGTATCGAGGCTAACTGGGCCAGATCTGAATGAGGATGAGACTGTTGATGTAAGGTTCACGCTGGTGGATGGATGGGACAGGGCATCCATCCGGCCACATCGGATGGGCGGCCCGAAAAGAGTGACAAGATCGATCAAGGAAGGCTCGAGGGTACGTGTGGATAACGCCATACCTTCACTTTGGAAAGGCCAATTGAACCTCGATCTTGACCAGACGTCCTCCATATCGTCCGCAGAAGAAGGCGATGAGGCGGCTGTAGTCGACATAGAGACCAGAGTCTCTGTTGTAGGAAGGGTATGGTCGGTTGACGCATATCCCGATGGAGTCTCAGTTAGCAGGTGGGCCATCACGCTGGTCGATGCGTCTGGATCCGCATCCGCTGTCGCATTCAAGCAGTTCATCCCAACATCAGCAGCCTCAATCTCCAGAGGCGATGTTATCGGGATATTGAATGGGGAAGTCGGGGAATGGGCCGGACGGCCTCAAATCAAGATGGGCCCCGGAACAAGGGTCGTGGTCATCGAAGACTCAGATGAACCAGAAGAACGACGATGATGGTAGTTTTTGGCGCCGAGAGAGGGATTTGAACCCCCGCGTCCAAGGGACAGTGGATTTCGAATCCACCGCAATACCGGGCTATGCGATCTCGGCAGCGTCCAACCGTCCTGCGAATCAGACATAAGCCTGTTCAGTTACAGCCCCTCCATGCGCGTCACGGTCAACCATCTGAATCAGGACCATGTGGTGGATATTCAAGCCCCTGCGACGATTCTGGACGTGCTCAATGAATTAGGCATACATGCATCCACTGTTCTAGCAGTGTATGATGAGACGATAGTGCCTCACAACTCCATTATAGAGGGAGATTTGAATCTAGAATTAATCATAGTTTCATCAGGTGGCTGAACAATCACTTGAGAGTAAGGCTTCCATCGAACATCGCCCCATCCTCGAAGTCCAATGGCTCCAAGTCTCGGTAAAACGCCCTAGCACGCCCAATTAGGCGACCTCTCGAACCATCCCATTGCACATACGATCCTTCCCACAAACCCAGAACAGGAATCGCCTCATGTTGATGATACTCGGATATTCTCTGCCGACGGCTCTCTCCGAAGTGATCATTGCTCTCACCTTCTGAGAAGAAGGTAATCTTCCCGGGATAATAATGAGGATTGATCTGGAAGGGAACGATTCCCAGCGCTTCATATGATGGCGTCATCACAATCGGCATGTCGTTAGTCGTCATCATCGTCGGACAAGCGACATTGCTGCCAGCACTGACCCCGAGATACGGTATTCCTTGTTTTACGACATCCCTCAGCGCATCAATCAATCCGTATCTGTGCAGATCCCTGTTCAGCAGGAAAGAATTACCTCCGCCCATGTACACTCCGTCAGCAGCAAGTATCTGTCCAACGCCGTCATCAACATTCAATCCGTGGAACTTCGCCCCCATGGGCCCAAGAGACTCCTTTAACCGCGCAGTCCTCCCTTCGTGATCATGTGTTGCAAGTGGTATGAACACAATATTGTCCGAATCTCTGAAGTGATCCGAAATCAAATCCCTGTACATCGTTCGACGTTCTTCGGTCCCAATTCCACCGCTCCCGAGCAGGACTCTCATAAGATCACTCAGACGTATAAATCGCCATAGCCCTGCTCGCCTGATATCTCTGCAATAGCCGCCTCTGAAATCCCGACACTCTCCAGCAGCCTTGAGGCAATGGCCTGGGTCCTGTCGAGATCCATCCCAATGTTCAATCCGAATTTATCTTGGACGAACATGGATAGGCGCTCCGCTGCTCTGGCATCTGTGGCGCCACCGACAGTGTCCGCAACAAGGCCGATCGCTTCCACTTCGTG
>JAZANC010000039.1:0-4008 GCA_036228805.1 Thermoplasmatota archaeon | reverse complement strand
GGCTCTTCCGGGTCGAAGAAGTATTCCAATTCAGCCATCGTGAATTCTCTAAGCCTTATCATGCCTTGACGGGGGCTGATTTCGTTTCTGTAACCCTTGCCCGTCTGAATTCCTCCGAAAGGAAGCTTTTGTCGGAAGTGACGATAGAGCATGGGGTACTGCATGAACATGCCTTGAGCCGTCTCAGGCCTCAAATATGCAATTCTACCCCTGCTCATGGCGCCTACAGAAGTTTTGAACATCAAATTCATCGGGACGCATTCGGACCAGTCAGACGTTCCGCACCCTGGGCAGACGATGCCGCCCTTTGCCAGTGTTGAAGAGATTTTATCAGGAGACAAGCCATCTATATCCTCCACGAAACCTTCCAAGAGATGATCAGCCCGGAATATAGCTTCACAAGATTTGCAAGTCGTCATCAGATCGTTGAATTCACCAACATGGCCGCTCGCCACAAGAACCTCCTCCGGTGTTATAGTGGGCGATTCAATCTCGAGTATGTCTCCCGATGAGGACCAGTACTCAATCCAGGTATCTATGACTCTTCTCCGGATGGATGCACCTAGCGGGCCATAGTCAACAAGCCCTGCGACTCCACCGTAGGTTTCGAATGCAGGGGCCACGATGCCTCTTCTCCGCATGATGGAGGAAAGCCTCTCCATACGCCCCGAATCGCCTCTGGCCATACGGCTCGCTCCATTGATACTGATATGAATCAAACCCGTTCCTTGGCAGTTAACAGAGCATATCCTGCCCATCTAGGGAATACTTGGGAACGAAGTATTCATGTATCGACCGGTTTCGCTGAGGCTGGATAGGTGCCATTACTAAATGCCTAGATTGGAATATGTGCTAGAATCCTCGGAGACTGAGGAACTCTTTGAGAGTCTCTGTCAACCCGTCAGGGAATGGTTCAAGGATCGCTTCCCCGACTTTACCGAACCTCAGAAGATGGCCATACCCCAGATAATGGGCGGACATCACCTATTGCTCTGTTCACCAACAGGTAGCGGGAAGACCCTCACGGCATTTCTTACGATAATCGACGATCTTGTCAGGAAATCTATGAATGGAACGTTAGAGGATGGGGTTTCATGTGTTTACATATCCCCAATCAAGGCGCTTGCAAATGATATCCAGAAGAACCTCATAGGCCCGCTGAATGAAATTAGAGAATCATACCTCCCAAAGAGGGCTAAGGAAATCAGGGTGGGCCTTAGGACGGGAGACACTTCTCAGAAAGAAAGAGACAAGATCCTCAGAAGTCCACCACATATCCTGATCACTACGCCAGAGTCTCTCGCACTGGGCCTCGCATCCAAGAGATTCCGTCCGATATTATCTGGTTTGAAGTGGATGATAGTGGATGAGATGCATTCACTAGTCCCATCGAAGAGAGGCACACACCTGGCACTAAGCCTCGCGTTGCTGGACAGGGTTATCGAAAACCCCGTTCAGAGAATAGGCATATCCGCAACAATGGAGCCATTGAGTAAGGTTGCCGAGTTCCTAGTTGCGTCTGACGCCAGAGAGAAGGAATCCGAACCACAGACAATCAAGATAGCGAAGATATCGGGTGCAAGACGACTTGACCTCGATATATTACTCCCTACACCGAGATTCTCATCCGTTCCTGTGAAAGAATTGCTGGACTACAATGTCGACGTCATCAAAAACATGGTGGAGGCCCACACCACCACACTCGTATTCGTCAATACTCGTAGCATGACAGAAACCGTCGTCCAGAAGCTAAGGCTTGCAGGGCTCCAAGGGGTCGAAGGACATCACGGGTCAATGGACAAATCGATTCGTCTAGACGTCGAGCAGCGGCTCAAGAACGGGCATCTTCGTGCAGTCGTGTCTTCATCGAGCCTGGAGATGGGTATTGACATAGGCTCGGTAGACTGCGTGGTGCAGGTTGGATCCCCGGGGTCCATCGCAACGGCTCTCCAGCGTGTCGGTAGAGCCGGACACCAGGTCGGCGGGGTGCCAAGGGCCAGATTCCTACCAACCTCTCCTCACGATCTCCTAGAGATAACCGCGCTCCAAACAGGCATTCTACGTGGGTCAATGGATTTGTTGAAATTCCCAGAAAACGCACTAGATGTAATGGCTCAATTCATGATAGGCCTCACAATCGTTTCAGAGTGGGACATCGATGACGCCTATGAATTAGTGACTTCTTCTTGGCCATACAGGAACCTTCCTTACGATGATTACATCGAGGTACTGGACTTACTGGGGGAGGAACGTCGAATTTGGATAGACTGGGAAGAGAACACTATTGGAAAGAGAGGCTATGCCCAGATGATCTACTATACAAACATCGGGACAATAGCCCCCGATAATAACTACCTCGTATTCTCCTCGGATGGCACGATGGTCGGACAGCTCTCAAGCTCGTTCGTGTCTAGTTTGAGGAGGGGCGATGTTTTCCTCCTGGGCGGCTCCACGTATCGCGTATCGAGTATTATAGGTACACGCGTCAATGTGACTTCCGCTACTGGATATAGGCCGACAATACCCTCGTGGACAGGCGAAGCTAACAGCAGATCAATCGAACTTTCCCAAGAGGTTCTCGAACTACTCTCGAATGTTTCCGATGTGCAGAAGGTTTCCGGCGATTTGCCAGATTTCCTCCGGGAGAATTATGGCCTGGGCAAACCAGTGGCAGGGGCTCTAGCACAGTTCCTAGATGAACACGCAGCCACCACTTTCCAAGTCCCATCTAGGCGAACCATTCTGATTGAGGAAATTCAAGGACCCCTCCCCACTTACGTCGTCACCACGTGTCGAGGGAGGGGATTCAACCTCGCCTTGGGCTACATGTTCGCGGGAATGGCTGACCGCGAGGGCATTCTTGTTCACGAGGTTTCATTCGATGAGAATGGATTCATGATCAAACTCAGTCATGATTTGGAGGTCTCCTCAATAACGGACCTATTCTCCTCGGATACGGCGGATGAGGTGCTGAGAAAGTACCTGCTCGAAACACAGTTGTTCGCGAAGCGATTCCGCGAGGTCTCATCGAGAAGTATGCTTAACCCCAGGAGGATTGGTGCGGACGAGATTAGTCCGAAGCAATTCCAACAGCGTGCTGAGCAGCTACTGACGCAGCACAAGCAGGCAGAAGACTCGGTGCTGATTAGGGAGGCGATGAGGGAAATCACCCATCACGATCTAGAACTAGATGAATTGAAAGATCTCATGTCCGGGAGAGGTTCAGAATCACTAAGCATCGTACATCGTCGTGTAAAAATTCCGTCGCCACTAGGTCTGACGCTCTTTATGTCTGCATTCGAGGACCTCCTCTCACTGAGGACGCGAGCCTACCTGATCAAGGATGTCGACCCCGAGATTCTGCGTCGCCTACTCGGCGCAAGGTCACTGGCAACTGAACTTGATGGAGATGCTCTCGACACCTATTACCAGTCCAAGGTAGAAGTCCCTTCTGATGCGGAGGGACTACTGAGGCTGATGGATATTGGAGGGGGATTGGAAAGGGAGTTGACACATCCCCTATACAGCGACAAACTCTCGGGAATTGGTCCAGATACCCTTCGATCATGGGTTTACGAACTAGCCGAGCAAGGCAGGATAACCAAGATAAGATCAACAGGCAACAACCAGATAGACGGCAAGTGGTTTTCTCAGAGGATGGCCGGGGTCCACGGAACTCTGGGGGTATTATCAGTTTCCGGCGCCTCAGAAATGGAGGATCTACGAGAACTCTACACAGGAGGGCTTTCTTTCGAGATAGCGTCGGATTTCACCGGTGGAACGCCGGATAGGTGGATGAAGACAGAACTCTCTGATGCAGTAGACTGCCTGCGCCTTAAACTTCTGGACATGCTAGGCTCAGAGGGCCCAAGGACTCTCGATGCGATCTCAGACAGGCTGCCATTCCCAAAGGCGCAGGTAGATGCAGCGCTTCAGGAACTCGAGATGAGGAATCTGGTCGCCATCGGATTCTTCACCCAGACTGACGAGGGCGAGTATATTCTCAGA
>JAZANC010000038.1:0-10930 GCA_036228805.1 Thermoplasmatota archaeon | reverse complement strand
TCTTCACTAACCAAACCATCAATGATGACGAGTCGTTCAAAACCGCCGCCATGAAACCACTCAAGGATGGTATTCGAAAATTGCACATCGCTACTTTGAGGAAACTGAATCTCAGATATGAAGACTCCAAATTCATCGCCCTGATAGACCCGAACAGGGTGTTTGGGTACAGATTCTTGAATCAGGGCTACAGCAGGGAAATCAGGATTTATGACCGTACCCATTGGATTGAGATTCATTGACTTGATGAGATGCGAAGCCGCAATTACACCCACGGAACCGACCGTAGTAAGGCCGCAGACTGCTACACCCCCAAGCGTAGCAGGATCTGCTCCCTTTTGGAGTACAAGCGAATAACTCGCTCCGGTGGGTTCGACCATGAATCAGGCAATGGGCGGCTCATCTTGAATTGTGCGGGTAAAGGAGAGAGTTGTAGGTGTTCATAAAAAAAGGGGAAAATTAACATGAGTGTCAACATCGGCTGACTCATGAGCGATTCTGGGGATGAGGCTCGGCTCTATTTACAGGTTGGCTCACAAGAGATTGACCTAAAGGGATCAATGCGTGAAGTAAATGATGGGTGGATACGAATCAAGGACCAAGATACATGGGCATCGGCCCTTTCAAAGATCCGTATCGCAAGGCAAGAGGCGATCGACGCTTCAGTAGAAGCAATGACAAAACAAGGAATACCAGAAAGTGGGTCTGCTTTCAACCGGCTGATTGACAATTGCGGGATTCACAAAACTGCTGATATCATACTGGCAGCCGTGCACTTTCTGCGCTCAGTTGAGAAGCAGAATGACTCGCCCCCGAGAGTGGTTAAGCGTCTTCTTATTTCCACAGGCAAGTGGACCGAGGAGGAAATTGAAAAATGGAATATCTCCCTGTACATCAATAGGATGATCGAGGGAGGGTCAAGTATAGGCAAGTCATCTTTCCTGACATATCCTCCAGGCACGGACAAAAACCGATATGCTATACTGACTGATGCGGGTATTGACCATCTTGAGAGGCTGTCGACGTGAGCGACGGTGAAGATGGAACTGCCAAGGATTGGTCGTACACATCTCATGTGCGCGCTGACCTTCGGGGGGTGGACTTGTCAGGTGCCGACCTGCGTCGAGCGATATTCGATGGTGCAGATCTCGAGGGCGCGGACCTATCGGGGGCGGATTTACGAGGTGCATCATTCAGGCGAGCGAATCTGATGAAGGCTGCTCTTGACGATTCGGACATGCGCAACGCGAGATTCGTAAAAGCAAAACTGAGTCTTTCGAATATGCAAGGGGCTCGTATGGATGGTGCGGATCTAAGAGGGATTAGAGGGCGGTACGCCATATGGAGAGAGGCCAACTGGTGGGATGCAACAATGGACGATTCTCTAAGAAAGGCCCTGTCAAAAAAATGGCCTAAGCCATAATAGTGCGTCATTAGCACTAATTTTCCAATATTCTACTCAGACCGTTTTTCATCCAATCGGGAATTGGTTTCTTTTCGGTAACTGCGTCCATGCTAGTACAGACCGTGGTCTGAATCGCACTCCAACACAAAGTCCCGCGTTGATTTTCAATCACATAACGCCATGTGATAGACGTGGTTCCGATCTTAATCACTGTAATCTCGCAGCATGCAGTATCTCCATATTCCAAGGGATGGTGGAATTTGGCTTCACTGTGGACAAGCGGCAGCGCGAGTTTCTTCTCTTGCAAAACATCGCGGTAGTGTATGTCGCAGGTTTTTTCCCAAGACTCCTCGAAAAATCTGTGTGCTAAATCCCAGTAATGGGGGTAGTAGACTATACCTGCAATATCAACCATAGGGAAGTCGATTCGGCGGGTAGAAGTGAATGGCATGCAAAATGGTGTGGCTGCCTTCTTCATATCCATTTGCTAAACTCGGACGGTCCGATGAGTTACTTCCTAGGGGATGTTAGAAGCACGCTAGTTGCGATCGGCCCAGTATCGTTAACCGACGGATAGTTCAGAGTGTTATTGGAAGCGGGTATAGCCCAAGGACTGCTCTCATACCCACATCTCCTTTCCGCCTGCTGACTATCGGATGAGCCGAATCTGAATGAAGCTATGCTTGCTGCAAAGTGTGTGCCTCCTAGAATGGTCATCACTGTTTGTTCGATGAAGGCGGCAGAGGACGACCACTCTGGATTTATCAGCATCGTTACACTTCCCAAGATTAGAGCAGATAGAGAACACAGAACCGAGATGTGCATGTAAAGAGCATTCTTCTCCGGTTTCATGCTACTCCCAACGGACGATAAGAGCATGAAGATCCCGAAGAGGCTCGGGAAGAGCGCTGTCACAAAGCCTGTAGTTATCCAGAAAACTACGCCCAGAGCGAACATGAGGGAACCTATGGCAGCCGTTAGTTGAGGCATATTCAAACCAAGAAACTTGTAGCGATTCATGATTGTCCGAAATTACATCAGTATATGATATTCAGTTCGTCCTTGTAAAACAAAATTTGTCAAATCGTGAATTCCATATTAGTTGTTAGTCCTGTTGATATCTGGGAAACAAACAAATAATTCCCTCTCGTTCAACAAACCATGAATGAAATGACCCGCGATAAGATTCTAGCTTCCACAGCGGTTTTGATGATGGTTTTTGTCACTGCTTCCCAAATGGTTGGAAGCGTAGAATTGGAAGAAGAGCGTGGTGCGTCTCGATTTACCTCATCTGATACGGGCTCGCCGATTCAGTATACCAGTGCTCACACTTTCGTAAATGTAGGCCCGGCCGAACGTACAGCAGTATTGGAGATGCCTGGTGGGCACGATTATTCTCGCCCTCTACCGTTAGTGGTGGTATTGCATGGGTTCGGACAAAGTGGTGAAGTGATAACTGCAGATATGGGATTGACGGATAGCATTCATGAGAATGAGCACTTACTTCTCAGACCTGATGGGCTTAGGCACTGGCAATTCTTTCCATTCCCCAGGTTTTGGAATGCAACAGACGCATGCTGCGTAGAAGGGGGACCATGGGGGCCAACGTACACCGATGATGTAAGTTGGCTGGAAACCATAGTACAAGATGCAATTCAGAACTATGGGGCAGATCCTGAAGGTGTAGTGTTCATGGGTTACTCAAATGGGGCTTTCATGAGTCATAGAATGGCGTGTGAGAAGGGAGATCTCATGAGATCTATTGTGGCCTTGAATGGGGTGACATGGAATGATTTCACCAAGTGCCTCAACACAGGGAGCCCTGACATTCTCCACGTACATGCGACAGACGACGACTACGTCGAGTATGATGGGGCTGCCCAAGTTTCACTTGGTGGGAATCCCATAGGGTGTTGCCCCCATCCTGGAGCAAATACCACACTCTACAATTGGGCTGACAGATACGCATGCGATCAGAATCGTGTACTTCAAGGAACTCTGGATCTATCAGCTTGGCTGTCAGGGTATGAAACTGACATACTCGACTATCCCAACTGTGGCTCAGGTGAAAGGGTGACTCACTGGAGAATCAACGATGGCATGCACAATGATTTCTTCCCGTTTGATGGAACTGACGTATGGGCAGACGTGACTTTGGATTGGGCCTTACAGGGTTTCGTCCGAGACTCGGATGGGGACGGATATCGAGATGATGTGGACGCGTTCATCTACAACCCAAATGAGTGGCTTGATGCGGATGGCGATGGGGTCGGATCCAATACGGATGAGTGTGACAATGACCCTTCTTCCTATGTTGACGAAGACGGGGACGGGTACTGTGTGCCGGCAGATCTATTCCCGGACGATCCCACAGAATGGTTCGACACTGACGGGGACGGGGTAGGGGACAACGGGGATCTTTTCCCGGACGATCCCACAGAATGGTTCGACACTGACGGGGACGGGGTAGGAGATAATGCGGATGCTTTCCCATCTTGGCCGGGTGAATGGGCCGATACTGACGGGGACGGGATAGGGGACAACGGTGATGCGTTCCCAGAGGATCCCAATGAGACTCTCGACTCGGATGGGGACGGGGTTGGAAATAATGGAGATGCGTTTCCAGGCGACCCCGCAGAGACGGCCGACACCGATGGGGACGGGATAGGGGACAACGCGGATGTATTTCCAAATGACTCCTCTGAATGGCTTGACAAGGACAATGATGGAGTAGGAAACAACGGAGATGTGTTCCCGAATGACCCCAATGAATGGTCAGACGGCGATGGAGATGGCGTTGGGGACAACGCGGACGCGTTCCCTAGCGATCCATCCGAGACGGCCGACACTGACGGGGACGGAATAGGAGACAACGCGGACGCGTTCCCTAGCGATCCATCCGAGACGGCTGATTTTGATGGAGATGGCGTAGGAAACAACGCGGACGCGTTCCCTAGCGATCCATCCGAGACGGCCGATACCGACGGGGATGGAGCGGGTGATAATTTCGACGCTTTCCCGGATGATCCCAGTGAGACCCTCGACTCGGACGGGGACGGGGTTGGGAATAACGCGGATGCTTTCCCGTACCTCATTACAGAATCTGTCGACTCGGACGGGGACGGAGTCGGGGACAACTCAGATGCTTTCCCGGATGACCCATCTGAGTCTTTGGATTCCGACGGTGATGGGGTCGGGGATAACGCGGATGCTTTCCCCAGATGGGAAGGAGAGACTACAGATACGGATAGAGATGGGGTCGGGGATAACTCCGACGCGTTCCCAGATGATCCATTTGAGTCGACCGATTCAGATGGAGATGGAGTCGGGGACAACGCGGACGTCAGACCTTATGACAAGAGCATCCAATCTGAAAGCGATTTGGAGTCTTTCCCATTCATCACGCTCGTCGCAGCGGGAATTGTTTCGATATTTGCACTGGTGATTTTCCAGCAGAAAGTCCTGAACAAATCCTCTAAATCGGGGAAAGGTGGCAAGAAAGGCGCGAAAAAGCGTGCTGGTCAGAAAGGAGATAGGGGCAAAAAAAGGCTATTTTCCAAAGATGAGATAGCCGATAGGGCGGCTGCCGTGGATTGGGCCAAGGGCGCCTTGGAAGATGGTGATTCTGAGGAGTCAATTTCAACGCAACTGCAGTCCACTGGTTGGTCTGTGCCGCAATCGAAAGCGATAATTAGACTTTCAAAGAAATAATCATGAGAGCTTATATGATTGGAACATGATGTTAATATCCTACATCGTTTACACAATTTCAGAGGCGTTACATTGAATGGAATGATATCTAAATTGGGTTTAGCAGCGAGTGGGATTTCGATCTTAGGATCGGTTTACATCTATTTCGTACAAGCAGATGAGATGCTTGGAATTTTCGTGGGTCTTTGGGCGCCCACTCTGATCTTGTTTTCTCAGGAAATTGAGAAATTGATGGAGTAATTGGCGGACCCACCGCGATTCGAACACGGGTTACAAGCTCCGCAAGCTCGTGTGATATCCAGGCTACACTATGGGTCCAGCGATTCGGCGTTCCTCAGATTTGGTTTAATCTCAGCGGTGCTTAGAATTTCAAAGGAAGGACGGTCTTCCATCTTGATTCGGCGAGTTTCTTAGCTTTCGGGCCATCTCTGGGGTTTGGGGTCTTGTGGACCAGGACGCCGTGCATGCCATGTACACCAAATTTGACCCTGAGTTCGATCAGTCTGTCCCTCTCTGCTGCGGCATACTGCTCGTCATCAAGTTCAATAAAGGCAGAATCGATTGATTGGCCTGCATTTGAAATCATCAATCGCTTCCCTTCAATCGAGGCCCTGGGCTGGAAATCGTGATCGTCCGGATGCTCCATCCAAACTTCAGAGTCTACTACCAATCGATCTCTTACTGAGGCCTTGGTAATTTCAATCGATCTCACCATGCCTCGACCAACGGGTTTGGCTTGAAAGCACTTCTCACGCCGATATCATCAACATCTCCGTTGTGTTCGGACGTTCATGTCTTTGTTCGATGGCTTCAAGGTTCTCGGATTTGACACTGAAACCACTGGGCTGAATCCCAGGAAAGATAGAATTGTGCAATACGCATTCATAGGGAAGGAAGTAGATGGTAGCAGCGTGAGTCTAACTGAGTTGATCGATCCCGGGATCAGGATTCCGGAGGAATCCACGAGGGTGCATGGTATTTCCAATGAGGATGTCATTGGATGTGGGTCATTTGGCGAGCATGCGCAGGATATCGCAGAACTAATTGATGGCGCGATAATCGTCGGCCATAACGTCAATGGATTTGACTGGCGTTTTATTGAATTTGAATTTATGAGAGTCGGGGAGAGCTTACCAACACCCTATGCTCTTGTTGATACTCTTGAGTTGGCAAGGGCGCTAAAGATTCCCGGCAGGCATACTCTTGGCCACCTATGCAAAAGATACGGTATTGGCCTAGATAGAGCACACAGCGCTGATGCGGATGCCGCGGCCGCCTTGGTTCTCCTCTGGAAAATGGTAGAAGGCAATCATTCGATTCTAGAAGGGGGATTGAGGGGCATTCAGAAATTATGTGATCGCAAGAGAAGTCTTTCTACTAAAAATAAACAAGTTAAGGAGGGTGTTTTTCCAGGAGATACGGATGATTCGGTCATATTCGACGACGGTGAATGTGTCATCGCATTTGGAAAATATTCGGGTAAGTCGTTCTCTTTCATCGATTCATATGATCCCCGATATGCAAAATGGCTGATGTCTGAGTCGAGTCCGATTGGCAAGAGTGCGAGGGATAGGATTGCCGAGTACCGGATCAAACAGGAGTAGAGCTTTCTGAGATTGGCTGCCACGGGATAATCTCACTCCAGTCCCCTAGATGTAGAACCTTGGATGATACCCTTGCACTGCCGATGAACAGTGTTCCTTCGTATCCATCCGATATTAATTGGTCAAGTTGGCTCTTTGCCTGATCTTTCACTGTGAAACCGAAACGCTTCGGAGATGGAGCAACGGTTCCAGATTCATCTACAGGAGCCATCCTCTCTATTAGCCCAGCACCGCCTTCCGAGTCGTACCGTATGATCTGAACCACTTCATCTCTAAAGGTGCCAGTAGAAGGGAGTAATCCCTCGGCCGTTGCTTTCCACCATACAGGACACCATGCCTTCCACTCACAGAAACCGCATGTCTGCTCTCCTGGTGTTGCTTCCAGAGGTTCCAAACTGGGCCTCATCCCCTCCCATGCAACGAATGCATCTTCAATCACGTTGTCTCCTGTGGCTTCGTGTATAGTCTGATTCGCTGAATACCAACCTTCGGCTCTTATCGGGGGATGGTCAGGATTATTTCTTTTGAGAAGGTCGCGATAGAATCGTAATTGCCTACTAACTTTTGGATCGAGTGCACCGACAGGTGGTCGACCTGTCTTTAGGTCGGCTACAATCCAACCTCTTGATTGGCCGTTTTCATCCAAATCAGCTACCAACAAGTCCAATCGTCCCATCAAACGACCGCATTCTGATACCAAAGTCCCTTCATTTGCAAGCACTATTGACTGAACATACTTCCAATCCGATATCGTGAGTTCGGACAGTTTGGTCTGTGGTAGAAGAGACTTGCTACAAAGTATGTTCAACGCGCCTACTAAGCCATCGTGGGCCTGTGTGATGAGTTCATCTTTCCAACGCGGATGCCTTGGAGTTGCCATGAATCCATCTTTCTCAATTTTCCAGTGTCTATCTAGGATCGCTTTTGCCGTGGGAGGCATCCAGCCGACTTCATCATCGTCTCGATCGGCGATGTCTAGATTGCATATGTCTTCTACTGAATTATGAACTGCATTTCCGAGTGCTGCGGGCATGCTTGCTTTCCGCGGAAGTCTCTGCCTGGAAAGCCAGTACTTCCTTGGACACTGCTCATATCTGCTCCAAGATGATGGAGAAAGTTGGTGTGCGCGGAAGTCCTCATTCATCTTATTCACCCAATCCGCTCGTTCCGGCGTGCCAATGGTTATGTCGGTCTTGTGGGCATGGCTCATCATGTCATCGGATGTGAGCATCGATTTGTCGGACGATTCGTCCAAATCTGGAGCGCTTGTTGTTGTCTGCTTCCCCGGTCCTGGCTTTGTTGCAAATATTGTTGCACATCATATGGTGGAGAGCCTTGATCTGAAAATGGTGGGCAGCATTAGGCACCCCAGCCTACCTCAGGCTTGTATTGTGAAAAATGGGCTTTCGATGCCGACTGTTAGAATCTACTCGGGTGAGCCGGTTTGCAATCATGAGTCCTGTGACAGCGTACTCGTTGTTGTCTCCGAGGTTCAAATTCCTACTGATTTGATTCTCCCTTTGAGCGAGAGATTTGTTGAATGGTCGATGTCCAAAAAAGCAGGAGCGATGTTGGTTCTAGATTCATATTCTAAGACAATTGAAAGTGGACACACAATAGACGATAACGATGATTCGAATGAAACCGTGAAGGGTGCCGCTTCTACAGAAAGGGCTCTTACCTCACTCTCGAATTTGGGCATTGATAGAATGGAACAAGGAGCGATAGGGGGCCTCACGGGAGTTATTCTAAATGAGGCGTCTAGAAGAGATTTTGATGCAATGGCGTTACTTGCAGAATGCTCTGGACCTATGCAGGGGATGGGTCCGGATGCAAGAACTGCAGCAAGGGTGCTTGGACGACTTGATGAATTACTACCAGCGATTAAGCTAGATTCAGAACCACTTCTAGAAGAGGCGCGGAGGATAGAAGGCGAGATCAATGAAATGATGTCGGGTTCTGTCAATCAGCCATCGGGACCGGCAAGTGGTGGCAGTACCTCGATGTTCGGCTAATCTAATATTCAAAGAGGCTGCGTTGTATATCGGCACTTTCTTCCGATGTTTTGTTTTCATGATTTTTGGCTATCATTTCCATGAATTGGGCTTCATTCAAAACAGTGACTTGCATCCTATTTGCCTTTTCGAGTTTCGATCCTGCAGCCTCACCCGAAATCAGATAGTCAAGTCGATTTGAAACCGAGCTTACCACCTTGCCTCCAGCACTTCTGATCAGTAATTCGACTTCTTTTCTCGGACGTGACATAGATCCAGTGATGCAGAAAGTAAGCCCCGCCAATAGGCCACTAGATTGGTCCCTTGGTTGAACAGGGGTTATTTCAAGGAGAGAGGATAGGTCTTCGATTTGGCTCCAGTTACTACTTGAACCATCAAGGAATAGATGAGCCACTATATCTCCGATTCCATCAATACCAACCAAGCGGGGGGGAATCGAAGCAGCCTGCTCTCCGCCCGATGACCAGATATTCACAAAATCCCTGTATTGGTCCATGGTTGTGATTTCTCCAGATATCATGGATGCTATCTCAGGCCCTATGCGTGGAAGACCGAGCGATGCAATAAGCCGATCAAGTGGCATTTTTCTTTTGGATTGGATCTGACCGATGACATGCCGAGCTGATTTTTCACCCATGCGCTCAAGAGACATTACATCTTCATGTGAGAGCCGATATAGGTCTGCTAGTTCCTGTACAAGTCCGGACTCCACGAGTTGATTGGCTAGTTTTTCGCCTACGCCGTCAATTTCCAATGATTTACACCAGTAGAGGATGGAACGGACAATGCGAGACGGGCATCCTGAGTTTCCACATTTTAGAAACGCGCCCTCGGAATGCAACTTTGTAGCGCAGCGAGGGCATTTGGAAGGCGCTTGTATGTCAATTCGCTGAGGAAGAGGCTCATGAAAAGGCGTCCCATCAGAGTGTCTTCTTCCATCTAGATCGGCTTTTGTGGCATGACCGATAACCTGAGTGATCTTGGGAATCACATCCCCCCTCCTGACAATCATTACTCGATCCCCAATCTTCAACCCCAGCCGTTCGACTTCTCCCGGGTTATGGAGCGTTGTGTTTTCTACAGTCACACCGGAGACCATTACTGGAGCGACTCTTGCTACAGGAGTTACGTTGCCGGTTCGGCCTGTTTGCCAATCCACGGACATAACCACGGTGGTCGCCTCTTCTGGAGGGAATTTCCATGCGAGGGCCCATCTGGGATGATGTGCAGTTTCACCTAGAAGGGGTCTTTTTGAGAGTTCATCGACTTTGATCACAAGGCCATCTATCTCCCATGGCATCTCATCTCTAGTTCTTATCGCCTGCTCTGTTTTCGAAATTAGTAATTCTATCACTTCATCAGAATCTTTAGCCTCCACAACGGATCTTCCTGCTGGCTGAATATCCATGGATAATAGCCACTCCAAAATTTGAGAGTCGTGGATATAGGAGGACGGGGTTGTACTTTCTTCTTCTGGAAATTTAGCATCATACGCAAAAAATCTGAGGTCTTCGGCTCTTGCTTTGCCGGACTCAGGATTCTTTTGTCGGAGCGCGCCTGCAGCGAGATTACGAGGATTTGGCGCAACTTGAGCGTAGTTCTCCCTGTACGTGTCGAGTAGCATGACAACTTCTCCTCTTACGTAACAGTCTCCACGCCATTTTATCCTGCTAGGGATGTTGGGTATTCTTCTTACATTGCGTGTCACGTCCTCGCCTCTTGTTCCGCTTCCGCGTGTTACTGCCCTGACTAGCATACCTCGGCGATATTCCAAGGATACGGCAGAACCGTCGAGTTTTGGCTGGACAACGAACCTATTAGTGGCAGCAGAAGTGATATTGACAAAATGGGCAATCTCCTCAGAGGTGTTTGCCTTGTCCAAGCTAAGCATAGGATAGGTGTGTTCAACCTTCACCGATCCGGGTGCAGGGTCTGCTCCGACCTTTTCGAGTTGGGGGTTTGATGGGTCTATTTCTCTGAGGCGCTGTATAAGAAGGTCGAATTGTGCATCTGTAATTTCAGGTTCCGCATAATTGTAATACAGCTCTGAGTGCCGTTCAATCTCCGAGGCTAGGCGCTCAGCCTCCGAATGGTCGCCAGCGCCTCCGAGCATGTTACACATGGTAAGAGGTATCGTTTCAAGCATGCGCTGAAGGAGAATTATGGTGGGCCTGCCAGGATTTGAACCTGGGTCT
>JAZANC010000037.1:0-3452 GCA_036228805.1 Thermoplasmatota archaeon | reverse complement strand
GATCCTGTGAATTGGGTCGCATCCCAATAGTAAACTGGTCTTATCGAAGTCGTGTACATGACAGCTTCAATGTACATTCTGTGCATTGAGCGGATGTAGAATGTTTCTGACTCGCTTCCATTGAGGTGCGGGAATGGCCACTCATCTCCGAGATCGGGTCGTGAAAAGCCGATGAATTCGTAATCGCCGACTGGCAGAGATGTGTTCGTGTATGTGTATCTGTCAACTACCTCGTGTGTCTTCGCGTTGTCATCCCACACAATTTCCTCATAGCCGCCGCTTGGTTGGCCTACCCCATTATCCATTGTCGAGTTCCAACGTACTTGCTTCCAGAAGCCCTGTGCGCCTTGTTCCTGGACAAATGTGAGGGAAACCCATCCTTTCGAATCGGCTCTATACCCGAATCCGTACCCATCGAACAAAGTAGGGACAGACCTGTTCCCGAATGGCCCCCCGGCTACAGTAAAGGATACAGGGGCATGTTTGATTCGATTGTCGAATATTCCTCTTTCCCAATCAGCATGGTAGTGAACCTTGTAATCAACGAATAATGGCTGCTCATCGCTTCTGAAGTAGGTCCATGAGACATAATCGACTGTGGTGTTGGCCCTTACTTCCAGCGGTGCGGGGGTGGAAGACGATCCGTCGTGGGCGAACATCTCGATGACGTCGGCTCGCAGGTTGTATCTGGTGGAGGGACCCACCTCAATGTCTTCGGGGTATAGATACTGACCGACTGTGAAATTGCCTCCTTCATCCGTGAGCACTTCCACTGTCCTAAGCGTCTCTGTGGAGTTCCTTTGGTATTCAATGACGATTCTCACTGGGAGATCGGCGCCTGGCACGAACGCTCCTGTCTCAAGGTTCAACACATCTACCCTACCAGTGAATACTGCTGGGAACTGAGCGTCTAGCCAAACAGTCTGTATAGGGTCCAAAGTAATGCGAGTTGGTGGTTTGTCATCAGCATCTAGAATGCAATCATTGTCATTATCCCAGTCGCTGGCAGGGTACTCTGCTCCGCTGGAATCTGTACATGTAGCGCCCTCTTCGAGATGATCCCAATCGACGTCTGGTATTCCGTCTGTGTCATCGTCCTCATCAAGGCTATCGGGTCCGGTGGATGCGTTCGTCGGATTGTGCAGGCCTGCGCCGGTGCCGTAGTCATCGTGATCCCATGGGTTAGTCGAATTGGATCCGTATCTAGTTGGCCAAAGCATGACTTCGTCCTCATCATTCATCCCATCTTCATCGTCATCGAGGTCTATATCGTCACGAAGGCCGTCGTTGTCGTGGTCCCAAGGAGCTACAGGATGAGATGCTCCTCCTCCTGCTTGCTCGATTGTATTGGATATCCCGTCTCCATCCCAGTCCGTGTCTGCCCAATCTGGAATTCCGTCGTTGTCGTGGTCCCATGGGCTTTGTTCTTCGCCCCTGAAGCATATCAACTCTTGATCTACATCTAATACTCCATTGTTATCATCGTCTGGATCTTCACCGTCAGGAACTCCGTCGTTATCGTTATCCACATCATAGTACTGAGGGAACAGCAAGCCCTGACCAAGCCTGCCTCTGTCCCAAACGGACTGGTACCAGCCATCTCCATCGGGGTCTGTATCGGTTCCATCATCGTCGTGATCATCGCAATTATATCCGGTGAAGAAGTTCCCCAACGGCTCAGTGTTGGAGTCGTCGTCGAGATCGTCATTTACATCGATCTCAAAGAAGTCCCACACGCCATTGTTATCGTCGTCGACGTCCCAGTGATCGTAAACACCGTCGAAGTCGTCATCTAAATCGGCGGTATCGTTCACCATGCAAGATGGGTTCAAAGTTCCAGTTACTGGGGCACCGCAATCGTCGTCTGGATCGACATTGTTATCCAGAAGGTCGGCTACTTCGTCTGGGAACAGGTTTCCATTGGGATCTGCAACCCACTGGAAAAATCCGAAGTTGATTCCCACGTAGGCTGTCCACAAATCTCTGTTATTGATCATCTTGTCAAATCCGACAGCGGCAGAGGGGCCAGCGTCTTGATTGCCGAGGAAATCAAAATGGAAGCAGTTCCTTTCACAGGTGAACTCATTTATCCCAGCTGAATTTTCGCCCCCATATGGGCCGTCAGTGTATAGGGGATCTGGCCTTGATGAGTAAGGCAGGGTAAATGGGACACCGTTTACTGAGCTGGCATCTGCTAGGGGGAATCCATAGAGCCAAGCAAGAGCGAGACCACAGGCTGTCGGGCCGGCGGACAGTCCCAGCAGGAATGCCATCGATATATCGCATTCGCCGTCATCTAGAGATCCGCCATATGCAGGGTCATTGACATCGTAACGACCGTCTGATCCCTCATCACGGTCCCACCAGTTAGGTACGCCGTCGGCGTCCATATCGACATCGACGCCATTGATGAGTGAATCTCCATCCATATCGATGTCAAAGTAATTATTGCCGTTCCAAGGGCTCCATTTCATCATCACATGCCAGTACATCTCTGGAACATTGCCATTGGATACGATTGTGGGGGGGCCGAGTGTGAAGTCATCTTGATAGCCGTTGTAAGGCAAGACGAACCCGTGCTCCTCGAAAAAGGGGCTGAAGTGCCAGAACATGTCCCAATGAAGGGTGCCTGTTCCGGTGTATAGGCCGCTATCGGCAGAGCCGTCTATGGTGTCTCCATCCTGATGCGAGTACGAATTGTCGAACTGGTCGGTGTTGTCGTTGTCGACTACGCCGCAATTGCCATCATCGGGGTCATAAAGATCGGAAATGCCATCATTGTCGTCGTCCCAGTCCTCATCATTTGACAGTCCGTCACCATCGATGTCTGTGTCGATATAATTCAGGCCATCGTCTCTGTATCTCGAACCGTTCAACAGATGCAGATCGTTATCGTCATCTAAATCGCAATTCTCATCGATATCTAACCAGTCTAGAACGCCATCGTTATCGTCATCCACATCTTCCCAATTTGAGAAGCCGTCCCCATCCCAGTCATTGTTACCAGTGTGAGATTTCCTTTCTGTGAGACACCGTGGGTCCGGATTGATTGGATTTGGATTCTCGAGGGTTTCGCAATTCCAGGAGTCCAGTGTTGAGGTGGGAACCATTGGATAGGGGTCATCTTGATTTGGGATCCCGTCGTTATCTAGGTCATAGGGGATATCAGCCGGATCAACTCCTGGATTGCCAAGGAGATTGTCCGCCGGGTCAGCGGCACCGAGATCTGTATCTTTCCAATCCCAGACAAGGTCATAGTCTGCATCTATAGCTCGATATGCATCGTCGTCAGCATCCCTATCGTAATCAATTTCACAATCAACGCCAGGTACTTGACCGAACCAGTCACTGAAACCGTCGAGATACTGAGAAAGATCGGTTAGAACGTTCAGACAGTTGTCTGGTATGCCATCGTTGTCATCGTCGATATCCCACATATCAAGAAGTCCGTC
>JAZANC010000036.1:0-3804 GCA_036228805.1 Thermoplasmatota archaeon | reverse complement strand
CAGCCACTGGAGGTTATTCCTATGCTGGGCTCAGCCCCATCTTCTCCAACATCGCTGAACACGAAATCCGCGGCTATTGGAGGAATATCTAGTGATCTACCATCCGGCCCAGTAACGAATATACGAGTGGTAGTTTTCTCTTCGGCGTTGTCTGATCCGTCTGTATCATTGGTGTAAATACAACCCGTGGCAGAAACAGAAATCATCATGATGACAACGATGAGCGGGATGCACTTCACGTCTTCACGATAAGGGAGATGCACAATTATGTTGGCATCAGGAGTTTGCTAATTCCGAACAATTAACACAAGACATCGTGAGGGAGCTGTGATAGAGATGGGCGGGACCTTCAATCGAACAAAGCCCTCTGCGATCGTCAGAGAGATATCCAGCGATTACGACAAGGCCCTTTCCACGTACTTTGGAACTAGTACTCCTGATGTGGCTGCTGCCAGAGGGTCTCACTCAGCGTATATCGCAGCACTCCGTGCCCATGGAACAGAGGTTGAGGTTCTCCCAGAGTTGTCCGGTTACCCTGATTGCTGCTTTGTCGAGGATGCTGCTGTGATCTTAGGGGACACGGCAATAATTCTTGCACCTGGCCATCCGAGCCGTTCAGGAGAGGTTGACAGCATCGCCGAACATCTCTCTAAGTCCATGGAAATCGTTCGACTGGAGGGCGATGGTCATGTGGATGGCGGTGACGTCGTGTTCTTGGATGATACTTTTCTCATTGGAAAGTCAACCCGGACGGACGTTGCGGGCATAGAGGCGTTGACGAGCCATATGAAAGCACTAGACTTCAATGTGGATGTGCTGGATGTTCCCTCTTCAACTCTGCATCTCACCACGGTGTGCTCATCTCCGAGATCAGGCACCCTACTATATTCCGAAAGGGATCTTCGACCTGAGCAGCTGCGCCCCTATGTGGATGAGTTGATCCCCGTGCCTCCAGATGAAGCCTATGCAGCAAACACACTGGGATATCCTGATGACAGGATAATCATCGCTGCCGGCTACCCTGAGACCAGGAGGAGGCTTCTTGACTCGGGGTTCTCCATCACCTCAATCGATATGGAGCCAATCAAGCAAGCGGACGGCTCGCTAACCTGTCTATCGGTCTTCACCGGTTTACGGCATGTTTGAACGGTATGAGTCTCTCTCGATGTCGTGAGCCGTGATTGGCGAGTGGCGTTATCGATGGTCCTGATGATGGCATCAGCTTCGGCGAGCGGGTGCTTCGGTGGTGATGACGATGTTATCGATTCATCGGATCTGTCTGTTGGTGTGGATGTTCTCGCCTCAGGGTTTTTCCAAACCGTAGAGCTTCGATCCTCGGTCAGGATGTCGGTGTATGTGCCGTATCTCTTGCTAGATCCCGAGTCTGGCTTCGTTCAGAATTCCACTGTCATCGATATCGAAAAAGGGGGTACGGTCGATCTCGATGTGCTCGTTCCCCCTCGCTCTGACGGAATTTATTTACTACTCGGAGAGTATGGGAGGGTCCATTGGCCGATAAGAAGCGAGTCGGAGTCGTGGTCTACATGGTTGGCACGAGGGGGGCATGAAGGCTCGGATGATTCCGGCGCCATCAGAGTCCCGGCCGACAACACTACCTTCGACACATTAGAAATTCAACCCGCGGTGATGCCCGGTTCGGTCGAAGTGAAGTTCATCCAATCGATCAGGGGGTCTTCTATATCCTCTGAAGAAGGAGGGGGGCATTCCACTGGAATGCTACATGGTAGAATAGTGTATGAGAGGCTATTCGAAATTTCAGACCCTACCGACACTTTGGATCCGGTCGATGGTAAAGCCGGTTATTTTGACAGATGGGCAGGCCAGGGAAATCCGGCTTACGAGGATGCTGCTCTGTACATCATAGGAGAACTCGAAGGGTTCGGCCTCGAGGTCATTGCTCATCGCTACGAATACACCGACATCATGAACGTGCAGAACCCGGAAGCGTACAACATATGCGCGTACAAGTGGGGCTCCTTGCATCCTGATGAGTGGATGGTCTTCGGAGCGCACTTCGATGTCGCCCCCCCAGCAAATGCGGTCCTTCTCGACCCCCATGTAGTCGGATTCAGGACCTATGGAACAAGAGCCGGTGCGTATGACAACTCTGCCGGCACGGCGATGGTCATGGAGACGGCGAGAGCGCTTGCTGACTTTGAAACCAGGAGGACCATGGTTTTCTGTCTGTGGTCTGGCGAAGAGGGAGGGAAGAGGGGGTCTGATTACTGGACTGAATACCACGTCAAGGAGGACAATCCCCAGGTCACGGTGATGAACTACATCAATCTCGACATGGCTGGAGTGAACTGGCCGGGCGGAGGAGGAGCGCCGCATGGGGATCCCGATCCCCAGATTGACGAGGATGGGTATCCCAAGGACAGCGAGGTGTGGCCGTTGAGGGTGTACATCGGGCCCGGGCCGAATCACGATAGCATCGATCAGCCGGAGATGGTCGGCATCTCGAATTGGATTGGGGCCGATGCTCTGGGTCTCGAAGAGCAGATGGGGACCCTCGTCGGGATCAACTATTCCGCAGACACCTGGAAGACGGATGTGTGGTTGGACATGGATAGGCCGGAGGTAATCGTGTACGAGGACACTACAGCGAGGAGCGATCATGCCAGCTTCCAGGACAATCTCGGCACCGTCACCGTGGGTTTCGGGGGGTTGGTGGATGGTTACTGGTGCTATCATCAGGTGTGCGACACTCTGGAGGAGATGGAGGATTGGATGGATACGATCGGGAAAGACTACGGAGATGAGAATACAGGGGTCGCGAACATCGTGAATAGCCTGGACATGATCACGTGGTGGGCGATGCTGACATTCTTCCACTGCGATGAGTCGCCAATCTACAACGCTCTTCTTTGATTCAAGTCATCGGTCCGAGTATCGGTCCGAGTATCTTGATGTTCGCGTACACCGTACCAGCGGCAATGGTGAGCCATATCCAGAACACGGTGTCAGACCATGTCTTGATCTTCTTCCCGTCCAAGGGGCCGAGTGGTATCATGTTAAACAGAGCAAGTACTCCGTTTCCCCATATCCATGTCTCAAGAAGCGCGTTTGTGATGTTCGACTCAAGGCCTGTGACATAACCTGCTAGAACGGCTATTGCTCCGATGGACCAGAGCACGATATTCGTAACCGGTCCCGCCAAAGCAATTCTTCCGAACTGTGAGACTGTTGTTCGGCCCAGCACCATAACCGCGCCGGGAGCCATGAAGACCCAGCCAGTTATGGCTGAGAAAATGACTCCGAATCTCAGACCGGACGGATCTGCACGGAATTCAGCCCAACACCCATATCTCTTCGCCATTATCTTGTGTGCTATCTCGTGAAGGATGAATGCCGGTGCGATGGTGAGCAGCGATCTTATTGCGCCTATGATGAATACTGGTGGGTTCTCTAATGCCCCGAATACCCCATCTGTGAAGAAGAAACCCAAAGCCATGGTGAAAGCGAATGTTGCGAGTGCTAGGTCTGATATCTCTTTATTTGAAAAATGCCAAATTGAGCTACTCTTGGGAACTGTGCTGATGAATGGCACGGGTTCGGAGCCGAATATCTGACTAAATGGAGTCCCGGTCCTAGAAGCCTGAATGACTCTGACCCCTCGTGGTTTCCTCCAAGCGCCATCATCCCTCGCAGACTGGTGAGATTTGTTCCTTTGCAATTGGCCTATCGGATCGTCATCGAACCACCAAGCTCGCGGGTCTCTATCCTCTGACATGCACTCTCACTCTATGTTGTCTTGTTTCAAATCATTGTATCGTGATTCTG
>JAZANC010000035.1:0-2877 GCA_036228805.1 Thermoplasmatota archaeon | reverse complement strand
ATATCTCATCTCGAGTCATCGCCTCCTCTTTTACAGATGGGAGGAGCCCCCGAGTCTTCTCAATTGGCCATATTATGGGTGCCAGCAGGATCGTCATCCAGTGAAGTATCAACCCCGCACTAACTGTTAGTCGTCTCCAGTAGAGCGTCCCTACTGTTTTAGGAAGTATTTCGGAGAGGAGTAATACAAGCAGCGTCAGAATTGTTGATGCGATAGCTAGTGCATATTCCCCGGGATACGCATTTTCAACTTCTGAACCGACACCCAGCGCACCGACTGTGTGCGCGATTGTGTTTAGAGTCAGGATAGCCGTGAGGGGACGTTCAGGATCGTCCTTGAAAGTCAGCCATCTTTCAGCTGTTGTGGGCATTTTCGGCTGCAGAGCAAGTATGTGACCCCTGGTCGTACTCAGTAGAACTGCTTCCAGAATCGAGCAGATAAATGAGACTCCAAGTGCTACAGTTCCATATAGCAAAATAGCGGATACGGGGGTCACTTCAGGAGTTCCTCCGAGGGAGATATTGGACAAAGCTGGTATGCATGTGGTTGCGTTGCTCCATATCTCCGAGTTAGCCCATCTCCTAAATATGTGGCTGTTCGAGAGTCGATCCGTGGACACTCAGCATGTGGCAATTTTCATGGCTTGGCCGTATGCTAACGGACCACTCCATCTTGGGCATGTAGCGGGAAATTGTCTGCCTGCTGATATACAGTACAAGTATGAGCGAATGAGAGGTAGAAGAGTATTGATGTTAAGCGGTTCCGATGAGCACGGGACTCCAATAACAGTGACAGCTGATGAAACGGGTAAATCGCCACAGCAGATTGTTGATGAAAATCATACGGCCATACTAGATTCTCTACTGAAACTTGGCTGTTCCTGGGGAGATAATATTGACTCCAGAGGCGTAGATTTCGGCGGAACTTTGTATGGTAGGACTTCTGACTCGAGACATCATGAGTTAGTTCAGGGAGTCATTCTAGAACTGCATGAGAAAGGATTCTTGGAAAGGAGAACTATGGAACAGTTCTGTTCCATTAATGACAGTGGGGAAATACAATTCCTTCCTGATAGGTATGTTTTGGGAAAATGTCCAAGATGTTCCTCAGATGGAGCTAGGGGCGATCAGTGCGATTCGTGTGGATCAACATACGAAGCTGATGAGTTGATTGAACCCATCTCAAAACTCAATCCTGAAGATCCCGTCGAAATTCGAGAAACAGATCACCTCTTCTTTAGGTTAGACATACTTCAGGAAGATTTGGAGAAGCATGCTTCAGAGCGTCAGAAGGTCTGGAAGCCAAATGTCAGATCCATGACGAAGAACTGGCTGGACATGGGTCTGCGCCCCCGTGCTGTTACGAGAGATATCGAATGGGGTGTATCGATACCATTGGATGAGGACGTATGGGCATCGAAGCGGGTCTACGTTTGGTTCGACGCAGTTCAGGGGTACCTAACCTGTGCCAGGATATGGGCAGAACGTCACGCAATTAACTCAAGTGATGATGTTGATGAGGACATTTGGAAGAAGTGGTGGATACATGGAGAGTCAGTCAAACACGTATATTTCATGGGCAAGGACAATATCCCATTTCACACCATAATATGGCCTGCAATACTGTTAGCACTCAACTCAGGAAAGGAGGAGCAGGAGATCCTCCATCTTGAGGACAATGTTGCTTCTAACGAGTATTTGATGCTGTCCGGCGACCAATTCTCAACAAGTCGGAAGCATGCAGTGTGGCTTCCGACATTCCTTGAAAGATACGATCCCGACTCACTTCGATATCACTTAACGATAAACATGCCAGAACTTCACGATACTGATTTCCGTTGGGAGGAGTTCGTGGAACGTGTGAATTCGGAGTTGATTGGTAATTATGGAAATTATGTAAATAGGGTCCTCTCACTAGTCAAACGTGCTTCTAAAAATGGGTTGAATCCGGTTGCCTCCCTGCCCGGTCTAGAGGCCTACCCCGATTTCAAGCAGTTCATGGAATTGAAGATTGAAGGAGCAATAGAGTCAATGGAACGCCAGAGGTTCAAAGAGGCACTCAGGAAGATAATGGACATATCCCAAGAGGGGAACGGCTTCCTCCAAAGATCGGAACCGTGGAAGTATCTACGTTCTGAGGATCCTGAAGAGATTCAGAAAGCGTTGTTGCCACTATCCGCCGCATGGCATAGCCTACGTGTACTTGCAATACTCACCTATCCTTACATGCCCTTCCAATCAGAAAGATTGTGGGACATGATTGGAGAGCCCGGACAACCCGGAGATATGCTTTGGGATGAAGCTATGTCCAATGGAGAACGTCCATCCCACTTGCCTGAATCAGCCCCTCTGTTCACTAGACTCGATCTTGAGAGCATTCTCTCAGATGAAGAATCTACAGACACAATGAATAACGATGTCTCGCGCATCGAGGGCGTGGCATTCGTTGATTTTGACACCTTCGCATCTGTAGAACTCAGGATCGGCAAGGTCATCTCCGTCGATGATCACCCTGATGCAGACCGTCTCTACGTGGTAAAAATATCAGAAGGTGGTGGACAGGAAAGAACCGTCTGCGCAGGTCTGAAGGACTACTATGCCAGAGAAGACCTCATGAATTCATTGGTGGTATTTGTAGCTAATTTGGAGCCCAGGAAGCTCAGAGGAGTAAAGTCGGAGGGAATGCTATTGGCAGCCGATGATGGCAAGGGATCGGTACGATTGCTAAGGCCGGATGGAGACATAGCCCCCGGATCAAACGTCAGATGAGGGGCGATCGAAAAACTCCCATTGCATTTCTTCAACTTCAGCCTGGCTATTGCAAGAAGAATATGCTTCAAGCAGTTCTCCGTTCAGGTCAAGAAACGCATCGCCGAAC
>JAZANC010000034.1:0-3255 GCA_036228805.1 Thermoplasmatota archaeon | reverse complement strand
ATTTCAAGTACATGTGAATCGTTATTCAAACCTAGATTCGACGCTGCTTGAATCGATGTACGTATGGGAGACGGGTCTATCAAAAAGTTCTGACCGAGGTTTGGCTCTATATTGTATCTGGAAAGATATCTATCAACAATTCTAGAGGGGTGTTCAGGTTCATTTTTGGTTAAGGACACAATCAAGCCCCAGCACGTACAACGAGATCTATCAATCTAGGAGACTGTGCGGGATCTTCCATTTCTTGGACATATCGCTCAGCCAGTAATGCAGAAGCGTCTTGTCCGATTGCATTAGTCACCCCATGGAGGTCATTCCAACCCGATGAACCTCTCTTGGAGACCCACTGTTGGGCTGTTGACTTTCCGATTCCTGGAAGAAGTTGGTAAGAGTGCATCTTCAATGATATCGGCTGTGCTCTGTTGTAGAATGAAAGATGAACTGATTCATCCATTGCTATTGATTCTACAATCGCCTGATTCAAATCATCTCCATTATCCAAAGAGACGTCTTTTTTCCTTATGCTGGAAAGTGGCCCTATGCGAGGATCTTCTATCGATATCCAGCCGATATCGGACGGGAGGGGTGCATCTTGGATAATCTTTGCACGTATTAGGAAAAGTCCGGGATGAGTAAGCCCATGGATCTCCATACCTCTTGGTCTTCGCTCGATGACAGAAAGCACTCTGACCATCGATTCAGCTTGCATTTCATCGGGAGTTTCCTCATCTCGGTCGTCCAACATGCGTTAGGCCCCTAGTGGGCGGAAGGGGATTTCATTGATGAATCGCTCTATCGACTTCAAAGGACGTGTTGGCGCACAATATCGAGGACAGACTCGACTTCATCAGTGTCCATTGCAATTCGCTTCGAGGCTAATATGACTCGGAGTGCGTGAACGCTGAGAGGCATTAACTCTGCTATCTTAGCACATATGTCTGGATGGTCGCCGAGCTTCTCATTGGCAGATAATGCCGTCGATAACTCCAAGAAAACTTTGGAATCGGTCTTTATTCCTCCTCTTTGTGCACTTGCAGCCCACTCGGAATGCTGTAATGCCATCTGTTGCTCGTATGAAAGCTCTTGGCGACGCTCTTGAGCCGCCAAGAGTAAATCCCTTACCTTCGCATAATCGACATATTCATCCGAGCCTGACATCTAATTCACTCCTCTTCATTAAGCAGGGTCTTGGCCTGGTTTACCCATTGATCACGCTTCACACGACCAGGGAAGAACTCAATGGCTTCGTTAACTTGGTCTTCTAGGTCGCCCTTCATTTTGCTGATTTGCAAGTAGGTGTAGATACCCAGAGCATTCAGTTTCTCTTCGATGAACGGGCCAACGCCCTTGATGACCTGGAGATCGTCTTTGTCACTGGCCTTCGCCGTACCGAGCACCTTGAAATCGATTGATTTTGCGCGCTCCCTCACGCGCTTAAGTTCCGCTTCCTTCTTGTCTTCTTTTGATGCATGCTCCACATTCTCCATGGGGGTTGGTGCGGTTTCTTTCTTGGCCTTCTGACCCTGACGACGCGGTACTTCGGGTTTTGGGGCGCCATCTGCAGGACGAAGATGTTCGGGCCTGACGATTAGTGTCTTGGGCATATTCTTGTCACGAACATCGACGATGAATGCTCGTCCCTGTTTGGCTCTGACGGTGCCAGTCACACCCTGGAAACGACGATGTGGCATTCCTTTCTGCTGTGCACCATCCAACACTACGGAAACCTTGTCTCCCTCCGAGTAGGGGTGGATGGATCTGGTGATGTTTATTCTGCTTCGCTGGGACTTGGTGCGAGACAGGATTGAACGTGTTCCCTGACGAGTTCCATGACTTCTTTTCATGTTCACCGGGCCTCCTGAGACTAACTCAGCGAGCCGGCGACCTGCCTGCTGCGTTTAAGTTCATCTCCCATGAGAAATTCAGTCAGCATGCACATCTTCAACGTCTAACCAGATGACTTCGCATGGAGCACCGATGATACTGGTAACCGATGGAATGGTTCTTCCTTCATCGGAATGTACTAATTCTTTGATGTAGGTCCCAGCCTCGCATCTCAAAGTCATTTCAATCTCATCGCCTTCAATGTCCACTCGGTCTACCGATACAACTTTTCGTAGTCGATTTCGATCGGCCCTTCGATGGCTGACGCGTTTCGGCGTTTGCTGCTCAATCGTAGTCCCCGCTAAAGCAAGTATGTCTTTGGATATCTTGTCGGGATTTTCAACTGATTCTGTTTTGAACCTTATAGTGTAGCTTTTTTCGGATCTAGTCTGCTTGATTCTGGCTACTTCTTTCCTGTCCGACAGCCTGAGTGAATCAATTTCCACTCGCCCCTTGGCATTTGAATCGATCAACTTGAGTAATGATTCAAATTGAGGCGTTCTCCTCTTGGGGGATTTAACTTCAAGGACGAAGGGTCTGCCCTGACCCAAACATCGGACGTCGATATCTTCTCTTCCCATGCCATGAAATGCTGTATCTAAGGCGTCCATTTGTTCAGCGATGGGCTTTCCTATCAAATCCTGAACCGAATCTGGATATTGAAGGCCTGTTGATTCACATGATTCACAGCCGCCATCACGGCCTCGGCACGCTCTACATGGCCATCTTGTCTGCGGTATGCCTCTGGATAGTTTTCTATATCTCCCATACAAGAAAACAGGACGTACGTCAACATCAACTCGAAGAGTCAGGGTATCTATCAAGACCATTAAATCAGGGCGCTCTCTAACAAATTCAACGCCTTCCACTCTGTTAGATATGCTGCTTTGTATCTCTTCTACGAATGCTGCTTTCAATGGCTTGCTTCCCGGTGCACCGTATCTGGAACGTATGCGATCTTCTTCCTCCATCAGGTCTTTCGGGATGTGTACCCCGACCTGCATCGTAGAAAACTGAATTCCATCACAGGCAGATGAGACTATAGTCGAAACATTGTCTACATCATCCAACAGATTTTCACATGTTGGACATTCGAAAGAAAGTTCTTGATTGGCAAGTTCCGGATCTCTTCTCTCGGCCTCATTTCTCAAAGTTAAGCCTCCTTGGGCGCCAATGGCATCAGTTCTCCTGCCACCGAGTCTATGGAGGCAAAAGTCACAACATCCTATTCTGACCAGATATGCTATCCCTAGCGGAGCAGGGCACGGTGGAGCGTCCCATTCAATCATCGATTCTCCATCAATAGGATTTTCATCATACCAGTCTATCTCTTCAGAATCAGTCTCGACTGGCGCTACATCCTCCCAGAGG
>JAZANC010000033.1:0-2849 GCA_036228805.1 Thermoplasmatota archaeon | reverse complement strand
AGCATATCTCAATATTCTCCAAATCGGCAGGAGTGTCCCTTACAGATATGGAAATTGTAAGCGGAAAATCCTCAAAAACAGGCAACGGAGGAGACACTGGGTCGATTGTTGGAGGGATATTAATGACTTCTATGGGCACAGTTGTGATTCCTGTCGAGGCCCCGTCATCGTCGAATATCTCTATGGCCAGAAGATGGAATCCTGATGTGGTGTAGGCATATTCTGTTACGAAGTCGGGGGAGAAGTCTTCCACGATTGGGCCGCTTGATGAGTCTGCGTCTGGCCTCCATATTGCAAACAAAGTGGACATATCACCGGGACTATCCGATGCCACTGCCGTGAATCTCAGCAAATCGCCCTCAGTTACTGTGTAAAGCCCCCTCGAATCCTGCGACAGACGATTTGGACCGAACCATACCTGGATGGACTCCAATACTGGTGGCGCATTCATTACCAGTATATTGGCATCGATTTTAGTCTGTGCGCCGTCATCATCCACGATAGTGACTGATGCGACAACGTCTCCCTCCTGAGTTGGCGTAAATGTGCAAGAAACCCCCAATGTGCCCTCCATGCATGACTCGTTCCAACTGATCGCGACTGGCGAGGTGGGGGTAATGGTGTCAATGTCCCTTACATTATCCAATTGAAGTGTAATCTGATCTCCTATTACGATTGAAGAATCATATGGGAGCAATGATGCTTCTGGTGGGCGATTGAGTATGTTCACGGTGGTACTTACCTGGGTGATATCCCCCTCGTCATCGGTAATCGTGACTGTTACATTGTATTGGCCGTCATCCGACCATGACTGAGTATGCGTACATCCATTGGCGCTCTGGACTGTACCGCCAGGCATCTGTGATTCAATTTTGCATGATATCTCACCGCCATCGGGATCGTTCGATGCTGTGGCGTCGATGAAAACGTCTGTGAGCGTTAGGGGGTCGGGCGGGATAGATACATCAGCATAGGGAAGTCTGCCTACGTAGACGAATATGTCAGCAGCATCATTCGAGGAATCGCCATCGGATTCTCCAGTATCTATCGAAAATGAGATCAATTCATTGCCCGTTATTTCAGGGACGGTCCATTCAAAGTTGGCAAGAGAAGTTCCGAGAGAGGGTAAGGAGGGGAATGCTTCCAAACCTATGGCCCCAGTATTGCTCCCAAATGCCTGCACGGTGCCCGGAGGTGCTTGCATTAGGCCGTCATTTACAATTGGTACCGAGATGGTAACGACGTCCCCTGGCACGGCATCGTATGGTGAAGGAATGGTCTCGATAGTTCCTGACCTGTTGCGCTCAACCGAAATTGAAACAGATTCGAGTTTGAGGTCTACCTCGTGTATATCTGGATCAAGCGTAACTGTTGAAACGCCTATGTTGTCTGTACCAACTCTAGCCAAGATACCATGTGAACCATACTCCCCGACCACATACGAGTCGTCGCCATACGCGCCGTAATCGAGGGTGATGAATGCTGATCCATTAGAAGCAGTTGTGGCAGTTGTAACGAAACCCGTTGCATCGTATCTAACTTCTACGCCAGTGCCCTGTAGAGGTACACCTGAGTTGTCTGTGACATTAACCCATACGGGGGATTGAAGATTGAATGGCGCGAGGGGGTAGCCCAGATCTACATGCACCTCTGTAGGCCTGGACACAAGGTTCGAGAATTGGATCTCATGTTTCGCCATCAATCCAAGTGAGACCTCATTCAGGGTTAGGACGTCATTTCCTATCGAGTCGCAGTGCCAACCGTAACCAACTATGCTCCCATTAACATCGGTCGCAGTCACATTGTAACTTACGGCACAGCCTGTATGGCTAAGTCCCGGATAACCGGCCTGCACCACCGTAGATGTCGTCTCGATCTGCTCAGAGGAATCCTGAGGTATGTCCACATATGCAGACGAGCCAGAGTATGTTGTATTGACTGTGTAATTATTCACCCACGAGTCGCCTACATACAAGGGGAAGTCGTGCCTCTCAAGAGGGGGCCAGTATTCGTTAGCGGCAGTTATTGAGGCGATATCGCAACTTATCAGCAGACATACCCACCATGGGCCATCAAATTCGATATCTATTGTTGCCGCCTGGCTGATAACGGCCATATCGCTGGCTCGAATTATGGATACAGTCTCCATCTCGACAATTACATCCCCGTTCTGGCCTTGGAGCTGTATGTTATCTGCACGATAATCCCCCTGCCCAGTAGCCTCATATGCAATTGTCTGGACCCCTCCCACGTCAATTTGCAATACATCTGTCACTTGAACATCAAGAGTTCCCGTCAGCGTATTCACATTAGTTGAAACTCCGCTGCTAGCTATGAAATCGTAGACATCCAACTCCCCGTCATAGACCCATCGATCATTGATTTTCCAAGAAGGCGTATCGACAGAACCGGATGAATGAGAAAATCTCTGATTGGATCTTTCTTCACGTATCTCTTCAGATACTGGCTCATATGGCAATACAGGTATTAAGAGAATCGTAACTGCCGTCCAAAATAAAAAATCTCGCAGTCGTGGCCTGTACAACACAACCTACTGACGAGGGTCGAGGGTATAATCACTTGTCGTGTTGTCAGAGTAGGTCGGCCAGCTCATCTTGGATGAATTGAACGGCCTCTAAAATCTCATCTTTCCTTCTTGCGCCGGTTATGACCATCTTGCCACTTCCGAAAATCAAACACACCACACGTGGATAGTCTAACCTGTAAATCAGGCCGGGGAACTGCTCTGGCTCGTATTCCACCTTGTCAAAGGGCAGATGAAACGTAAGGTTGTTCAGATTGAGTTTCCTAGGCATTGTGGCCAGTGGCTCTCCTTGTTTTATTCCGCG
>JAZANC010000032.1:0-2979 GCA_036228805.1 Thermoplasmatota archaeon | reverse complement strand
AGCCGAATCGCTAGCACAGCGGGGTTTCGATGTGCTCGCAGAGGAGAGGGGCTACACAGCAAGCCATCAAGTTCTGACCAGGCATGGAGAGAAAGACTCTGGTGCAGGCAGGGATGCTGCTCAGATGTTGGAAAAAGCAGGCATAATCACCAACATGAATATGCTACCTGGCGATACCAAGGCACTATCTCCGTCCGGGCTCCGACTCGGAGTCCCTGAACTAACACGCGTCGGGATGGGCGTCGATCAGATGGACCAAGTTGCGCATTTCTTCCAGCGAGCACTGATCGACGGGCATGATCTAAATTCAGTGAAGGCGGACGTCGAGTCGTTCAAAAACGATTTCTCAATCGTCCAATATTGCTTCGAACCCGGTCAAGCATATCCGTGAGAAGAAGGACATGTTGATGCGTCGTCAATGCAGGGACGTCTTGTGAGCCGACACGCCTCGATGGCCATATTGGTCACAATCATGTTATTCTCTGTACCTATTTCTGGGTGTTTGGGATTCTTGGAATCCGACTCCGAACCTTCCAGCCAAGATGATCCTTGCGATACTGCACCTAACTCTGAAGATTGTTTGAAACTCGAGCCAAGACCCCAAGATTGCTTAATCACAGAGATATTCGATGGAGGAATATGCAGGAACCTTGATGCGCCCGGAGAATTGGATTACGGTATATCCTCGACAAAATTCTATGTCGGCGTCGAAATCGATCCATACACTCCTTCATTCATAGGAGACGGGCCAGATGTATGGCTAGTTTCTCCCAGTCTGCCCGGAGGGTTGCTCCTTGACTCAGAAACAGGAGTGCTGTCAGGAATACCTCTTGAATCTGGGAACTCAGTGCACACAATAGTAGCTTCAAACCCAGCCGGCTCTTCATCGGCCGTCATATCTCTTCAGATAACGGTTCAACCTCCGGACAATCTTCAATACGACTCGCCTGAGCTAATCTGCACGTCAGGCCAGCAATGTCATCTTCCACCCCCAATCGTGGCCGGTGCCCAACCCATGCAATGGACATCGCACCCACCCCTTCCCGAGGGATTCTTTCTCGACGATGCCGGTTCTATAACCGGATCATCAGCACTGCAAGCCTCTACCAGCCATGTGATCAGGGCATCAAATGAGGCAGGAAACTCATCTACCACCGTCAGGATAACCATTGTCCCCACCATCCCTATGGATTTCGTATATCCCGACTCGCCAATCGAATATGCTGTTGGCGATTTGATCGAGATTGTACCTCATCCATACCCTGGGGAAAGCATCGAATGGACTGTCACCCCGATGTTGCCCAGTGGGATTCATCTCGATAATGAGGGGGTTGTTAGGGGGAATGCCACTATGACTTTCGATTGGTCGCAGTACACAATCACGGCTTCTAACTCACAGGGATCGTCCCAAGGCATAATTCTGATCAGGGTCACAGACGTAGCACCCACATCAATAGGTTACCCTGAATCTAATCTTCTCTTGAGGGTGGGAGCCCCTATGACGGGCATGTCCCCAACGACCCTGAGTGTAGTCGATTATTGGTCCATTGAGCCGAATCTCCCTCCGGGAATCAGCATCAATTCACTTACTGGGGAGATATCGGGAACTCCTGCAAGTGTATCCGATTTGAGAGAGTACACAGTAACTGCGTCTAATTCCGGCGGCTCAACGAGTGCTACGATTTACATCGAGGTGAAGATACCACCTCCATCTGGCATACAGTGGCCTTCGTTCGAGATACCACTTCGAGTCGATACCCAGATTTCCATAACCCCTTCCAATGCAGGTCCGACCATCGAATCATGGGAATCAGATCCGCCTCTCCCGGATGGTTTGCAATTCCTCCCCAATGGAACGATAGAAGGCGTACCTACAGAACGACACCCCTGGACATTCCACTCTCTATGGGCAAACAATTCAGGAGGCTCATTGCAGCAACGAGTATGGCTGTCAGTCATCGACACTCAACAAGATCAGTCAGATCTTTCCTATGGCATAGGCTCCATCGACTACCCCGGATATGCTTCATCGATACTTCCCGTAGGCCCCTATTCATTCCCGATAGCGGTTGCCGGGCCAGACCATTTTCCAGTGATATCGGGATCACACGTAGGACGTGGTAAGATGATAGGTTACGGGCACGAGTCGTGGGTCGATCTGACTTCTAACGAGGATGCACTCGATTTCGCACTTAGGGCCGTCGAATGGACATGCGGACAGAACGCAGAAGTGGGGCTAGCGACAGGTGCCGGATTCGACTCATTCTCCGATGAGCTAGAGGAGGAGGGCCATTCAACAAGCAGCGTGCATCCGGACGACCTCTCAGGAGTTGACTGCCTGATAGCAGAATTTTGGAATGGATACGATTCAGGCGACAACGCAGCTATAGTTCAGTTTGTATCGGAGGGAGGCGGATTAATCATGGGCGGGCATTCATGGTACTGGTCCTACTTCAACGATGATGTGGCGCATAAATACCCAGGAAATAGAATCGCCCACCATACTGGCTTGCTTGTGTCCTCCAGTCACGGACAGGGGGGTGAAAATGTGAGATTTAACTGGGGCAATGATCCCTTGATGACGCCTTGGGTTGCCGCTCAATCGATCATGGAACATACATCCGGAACGATTACCCTGAGTGACGAGCAAGCAACAACAATCGGGGTATGCCTTGGCCCCCTGATCTCCTTTGTACCATACGACTATCCGGATTTCTGGTCAAGACTCCACGATGTGGTCAACTCCTCGGGGTGGACAATAATCGATGCACAATACGGCCATGAGTTCGGACAGAATCCCTTGGAGGACACATTACTATCGATAGAATCGGGGATCATCTCCGTCATGCCCCCCAGCCTCATCCCCTCTCATCCAAGCCATGTTGAATTCCCAGGCGTTCTACAAGCATCTTCACCGAGAATACAGGAAAATATCACATTCTACTCTAACCAGACAGGTTTACCCTCTCAGTTCGGATA
>JAZANC010000031.1:0-9083 GCA_036228805.1 Thermoplasmatota archaeon | reverse complement strand
TCATCAAACAGCTTTCGAATATGCGCTCTTGCCTGCGGCAGGAATGGATATCGTGCCAATGCGCTCGGATCGACCAGGTCTGGTGGCGTGACAGGCATCGGCATGAGTCTATGAGTGACCGGCAGGGTTCTTGAACGCTCATGATAGGCGTATGGTATGGAGGGTCAGGAAGACCTGGCTCTACAATCCCGTCTTTTACAGATACAGGATGACATCAGATCGGCATTTGGTTGGAGTTTGAAAAACGACGTAGACGTCGCAAATTGGCTCATGGATGAGGTGATGAAAAAGGGGTATTCGAACTGGTCTTCTGATGGATTTAATTCGAACTGGACGGATATAAAATCAAAATTGCTCAGAGAATCTGGGAATATCTGCATAATGGGTGCAGCCGTTGAGAAATATGAAGTGGAAAACGCAATTGAAAAGGGGTGTTCATTGATAATCGCAGATGGTTCAGCAGGGGTTTTTTCAGAATTAGATGAGCCTTCCAAAGGATGGAGTCGGGCAATAGCGATTGTCACCGATGGAGATGGAGGCAGAGGCCTGGATGAGGGGATTGAACGGGGTGTTCCTCTAATCATACACGCACACGGAGACAATCAAACTGCTTTGGAGTCGCTCATCTCAAAACTAGAAGATTGTCCCATTTCTTTGACACATCAGACACACCATGAGATACGGGGTATGCGTAATCCCGGGGGTTTCACAGACGGTGACAGGGCTGCTTGCATTGCGATTTCGATGGGCGTGAAAGTAAGTCGTATCGATCTTTTAGGAACTAGGTCGGACGTGGTTGGGAAATATTCGGGGGCCACTGATCCGAAAAGAAAGTTGGAGAAGTTGGTCTGGATGAAAAATGTCCTGGAAGAGCTCGGGTTCGAGGGAATCAGATAAAATCGCTCAGCGTCATCACTGTGACCTTGTCGTTATCGAATAGTGAGTCGACGCTGGACTGCATCCATTCTACACGCTGTCTCGTGTACAGATCTATTCCGTACATATCCATGACGTCATTGGTGACTTGAATGTACTTTCGAACTGACTTGGGGAAGACCGTTAGAGTCAGATTTCCCCCGCAAACATTTGCACGGTCCTCGTTGCTTGTACCGTGTAAGACGCTTGTCTGGTCGTTTCTTGCTACTTTAGCAATGCACGATCCTGAAAGTGGTATTCTTCGATAGGACGCGTTGCACTTCACACAGCGAACTTTCTGCCGAGAAAACGCAACTAGATTCCCGCGAATGTCTCTAAGGAAATGGGACTCGATGACTTGCTTGGCGACTCTCTCGACGGAAACTGCACGGAGTTTCGAAGCCAAAGCCAGTTGTGCATCCATCTTCTCCCTCATCGTGTCAAGAATCTTGTATTGAGAGTTTGATGGGCCCGAAGAAAGGCCTGCTGAGTCATGGGTCCATCCATAGCCGCGGACATCCCCTACCGTCCCGACCCTATTTTCCACTGTGTCAACAAGATGTTTCACTTCGAAAGGCTGCACCTGAGACATTGTCGCTTCATAAAATTCAGGGGGGTACATCCACGAGCAGTCTACGTTGAGTGCTTCTTTGTCTATCTGGCTGGGGAGTAGTTGCGTGGTGAGGACGAGTGGCGCGTCCATTTGTCCGCCTCGATTCGATGGGAGGATGTCCTTAGAGAAATTAAGAAGTCCTTCCAGCAGTAGCATGACGCAGTCCTCATCCCCATCGCAATTGCGTCTCTTCGCAGCGTGGAATAGTGGGTGTGCATAGCCGGCAGATGCGTCAGACCACCCGATTATTCTACAAAGCACACCGCCGGATGTATGAGGTGCAAGCCCTATTGCGAGATGCCCTACAAGGTCTTGTTTGCCCCCGTATTTGTAGAAAGGTTGCATATCATACATTTTTGTGAGTTCGTCATCAACAAATCTACAAGTTCTCGAGAGATGGTCTTCAGCATTGGTCGAGAGTATGATGTCTTGAGGGAATATTTCGAGTATCTGGTCATCTGAAGAGAGGGGTACCCCGTCCATGTCTTTGGCGTATCCAAGGTCTAGGAGTGTTCTCCATGGGGTTCCTATCTCACATGGTCGGAAATGAGTGATTGGGACATCGATCATATCGAATCTGGATGTTCCGTCTTTATTCACTGAAACATCGTGCAGTGCTCTCAAAATTCCTTTCTCGAGAGGTTCTGGGGTCTGTAGTCTGGATTCGAGTTCTCTTGTCGCCTTTATTGGTCTTGGAAGAGAATTGAGTCCAAGATTCTCCCTTGCTAATTCGAGAACCGATGTGAATTGTACATGTCTCTTTTCTCCCAGCCTCCGAGTACTTTCTTTTTGCCGCCTTATCTCCGTTCTTCCGTTACAGGGCCCATTGCCCTCACCATGATCATGACGACAAGTGATCTCATGAGTGTCCCTACCACATTCTATGCAGCGCCTTATACTCACATCGACACTCAGAGCACCCTTCCCAATTTGGCCAAGCAGTCTTTGAGGCCCTCCATTGTTTCCAATAGGATAGAGTGCATGTGTATACTGCTTCATCTCCCTTCTCTGAGCTTTTTCCGGCCGGCCCATTCTAGCTCCTATTCGAGTAGGGACTGCATCTTCCCAACGATACTTGGAGATTTTTCTGATGAGCCAGAGAGACTGCTCTACTTCATCATCATCAATCAGAATTATCGAAGCTAGTAATTCATCTGGATTCGGGGGGCCGGGGTCCTCGATCTCAGCAGCGGCTTCGTCGCCTATTTTCTCAGTCTCCTCAACGCTGAGATTCTGTTGTCTGGCCTCTGTCTCAGCACTTATTCTGCGTTCTGTCCTAACTACCTCTATCTGTTCAATTCGTTTTCTTTCGGCTCGGATTACGTCCCTTGCTTCACTGATTGCCAAAAGTCTCTGATTGGCGGTCTCCAACACTGTGTCGTGTCCATCTGTTTGATTTTCATTTGCAAGAGTATCGCATAGTGGTTGCCAGCCCGATTCGAGTACGATGTCCTTTCCACTCATTCTGTGCTCTATCCCTAAGCTCATCAATGCAAATCTGATTTGTCCGTATCGCTTGATTATGGAAGTGCTGGGTCCATCGTTATCCTGGATTTCATCGATATCCAAGGATGGGATTATGAGTTTTCCAGAATCTATTTTGGAAGCGGAGACGGCTGCGAGCAGCGTTGGAATGGTATCTAGAGGAAGATCTGACCACCAGAGATTCCATGGAGGGGGTATGGCAGTGCCAAATTCTTCAGAAATCATCGTGGCTTGATTCCAACTCAACTCCATGGATCTGAATAGTCTGTTCCAATCCCTTCTACGTCTTTCTCGCTCGTGAGGGGTTTCTCCGCCCCTTTTTATCGCCCCGTTAAACGGAAGCCCTCCCGGTATCTCACTATGGTCGAGGCTCAAAATCTCGACTAGTCGCTCGAGCTTGTCTGGCATGTCTATCCTTGCTGCAAGTTCGCTCGCCCACCAATCCCTGTTGTAGGCAGAAGGGACCAGTGACTTGTTATTCTCGAGGAATTCTCCAAAGCCAATCAGTATCTCTCCAGCGTCCCAGATTAGTTCTACCTCGTTCTTGACCCGATGCCACTCCTCTTCACTCTGAATTCTCTTGAAATTCCCGTCGCTCAATACAACCAGGGGTCCTTCTACTGAGGATGTAGGAGTCACTGCGCATGCCTTGCCAGGCCTTTCGATTTTCATCTGAGTGCCCACTGAAAGAAAGCCTCCAAGTGCATGCATGCTTACTGGATTCAAACCCGCGGCTGCAAGGCCGGTTGTCCGGCTTCTACCATACCTAAGGCGGAATCCCCCTGGCTCGCAAGGCTCACCGAACACTGGTCTGCCCGCGATTATGTCGTCCATGTATCTAGAATCAGGTTTTATCGCCCTGTGTTTCAGATTGGTTGCTTCGTCTGTATCCTTCTTGCCCTTGGATGCCAGTTTGTCTATGAAATCCCACCCCTCAACACCCAGTCTGTCTGTGTGCTTCTTGATCTTGGGGGCCTTCAGACAGAGTCCTTCAGCGATGACTAGTAGAACGCCTTGGCGAATTCTGGATCCCTGTATATTCGGGACCTCCCTGTACCCGGCTACCTCGATTCTCTCAGTGCCTTCTCCATTCACCATGACTGGGCACGCTCTGACAATCATATCCACTTCTTCAGGAGGGGGTTTGTACTGAAGCCCCCCCCTGTAGAGGCCGAACTCTTCCTTGACCCGTTCCACTTCACCTTCGCTTGGCCGGTATCTATCGAGGCCCAGTTCCCTTCTTATCACATCACCAATGAGTACTCCCAGTGCTTGCGCCGTACCCCCTGCAGCTCTGATTGGTCCGCAGAAGTCAATTGATAAGAAGGAGGTTCCATCTCCATGATTATTGAGGATCTTGACTTCCCCTATCCCCTCCAATGGAGCGACCAGTACTGCTTCCGTGAGAACTGCTAGGCCGACTCTAAGACCTGTATCGATTGACTGCTGCAGATCTCCTGTCAATTCGTGCATCATCTTAGCTGATTCTCTAGCTATAGCGATAGAAGCCGACTCTCGATCTAGAGATTCCAATAAGTCTCTGAGCCTGTCTTCAATGTCTAGAGGTGGTTTATCCGACTCTGGTCTCAGATAAGTATCCAGTAACCTAACTGTGCGGCTAGCGAGGTCTTTAGCGCGGGGTATTTCGACCTCCGTCTTGAAATCTATTCCCTTCAATCTCGCTTGCGATGCAAGTTCGTAAATTGCGTCGGTCTGCGCCTCCATCATGTCCAGATATCCTTGATATTCCGACTCCAAATAGGTCGTATCCAAAGCTGTACGTGATGGGTTATCCATGAGAATCAACAGACGAGTACAGTAAGCCCCGAGATGGCATCACAAGAACATTGGCGATGATATGAGTTCTCGACGGCTAAGGTTCATTGGTCGAGAGCGTCGGTTGCGAGGGGATGGCGAATAGCGCAGAGGGGGTTCAAGGTCGACTTGCAGAGAAGGTTCGGGACCTTGCTTACCTTCACTCCCCAGATGAGCCGTTCACTTTAGCAAGTGGTCGTTTAAGTCCTCATTTCTTTGATATGAAGCCTGTTATGATGGATCCTGAGTGTGCCCATATGATTGGGGTTCTGATACATGAAATATTAGACGAAATAGGTGATGTGAATGCAATTGGCGGCCTTGAATTGGGTGCTGTTCCCCTGACAGGCATCGTCATTGCTAAATCATCAAAGGGAAGCGAGCTCAGAGGCTTCATTGTTCGTAAAGAGGCGAAGGGGCGAGGGGGCCGGAAGACCGGCAATCCGGCAGATATCGAAGGTTCGACCATAAGAGAGGGGGATCGCGTTGTCATACTTGAAGACGTGACGACCACTGGCGGCTCAGCGATAAAATGCGGAGAGAGGCTCCGCGAGCTTGGTTGTGATGTGGCAGCTTGTATTACGATTCTAGATCGAGAAGAGGGTGGACAGGAAGCCTTCCAATCTGCAGGAATTAACCTGTACCCGCTCATTCTACGCTCCGATGTGACGGGTGAGTGAATGAGGGAACATGTAATTGATTCCAGTCAGCCATATCATCCTGAAAAACTCGAAAAGAAGGGGTATGTCGGCGCTGCTGCCTATTTTGAATTGGATTTGAGATCTGGAGTTATTCTCAGAGTCGAAGAGTTTCCAGAGATGCGTAAACCTTCCTACAAAATTGAAGTTGACTTTGGACCTGTGATTGGTAAACTTTGGAGTTCGGCCCAGATTACAAATTATGCCTGCGCAGACTTGATTGGGCGAATCGTAGTTGGTGCATTAAATCTCGGAGACAAGACATTGCCAACTGGATTTGTGAGTCAGTTCCTAGTCTTGGGGGCGTTGGATCCTGACGGCACGGTTAGACTGTTAGAACTTCCAGAAGAGGTAATGCCTGGCTCGATGGTTGCGTGAAATAACATCGTTAGACTATTGGACTGCTTGCTATTGGCAGGGTCATGCCAACTATGGTTAGGATGACAACGAGTGCTGGAAATATCGATATTGCATTGTACACCGAGGACTGCCCGGAAACAACTGGTAACTTCCTCAAATTAGTGGATGATGAGTTCTACAACGGACTGCATTTTCATCGAGTGATTAAGAATTTCATGATTCAAGGCGGATGTCCAAGATCGAAGGATCCATTTGATGGAAGAGCCGGTACGGGTGGCCCTGGTTGGAAAATCCCCTGTGAAACATCAGCCTTGGCAAAAAAACACGATAGGCCAGGGTTATTTTCTATGGCAAACGCAGGGCCCAACACAGGTGGTTCGCAGTTCTTTCTAACCACAGTTCCAACTCCATGGTTAGATGGCAATCATGCTATTTTTGGAGAGGTTGTTTCTGGTATGGAGAATGTGTATAGAATTGAGAATTGCGATACAAAGCCCGGAGATAGGCCTATCGATCCTCAGAAAATCATCTCCGTCCATCGATTAGAATAAGACTACTGAAAGGATAATTAATTTTATTAATAATTAATTAATAGAATAAATATGGCCAAACACAGGGCGGGAGATCGTCGAATCGTCAGCATCAGTATACCAGAAGAGCTAGCCGTCAAACTGGACCGTAGAGTTGGAAAGGGGCGTTCGAAAGGTCGATCTGCAACCATATCTCGTTTGATAGAGCAGAGTTTGGAAGGTCGTGTCCCGCCGCCTGTATCAGTTCCAGCTGCTCCCCTGGATAGAGGGTGGGCAGTAAAAACCCGAAAGGAAACAGATTCTCTTGGCGATGTAGATGTTCCCCAAAATGCATACTACGGGGCTCAGACCGCTAGATCGCTTGTCAACTTCGATATCGGCTCAGATATTATGCCGCGTTCGATGATACGAGCTTTTGGTCTTCTAAAGCAAGCTGCTGCAGAGGCCAACGTTGAGTTGGGAGACCTAGATGAGGAAATAGGAAATCTGATTTCCAGAAGCTGTGAAGAAGTCATTTCAGGCTCACTAGATGCGCATTTCCCGCTTCGTATATGGCAAACAGGTTCTGGAACTCAGACGAATATGAATGCCAACGAGGTCATTTCGAATCGATCAATCGAATTGTCTGGGGGGGTCATCGGTTCTAAGACGCCTGTTCACCCCAATGACCATGTAAATCGCGCTCAATCGAGTAATGATGCATTTCCAACTGCGATGCACATAGCAGCAGCGGAAGAAATCCATCATCGATTGATACCAGCGGTCAGACACCTCTCGGAGCAATTAGACGACCGTCGAAGAGCGTTCGATCACATAGTTAAGATCGGCAGGACTCATCTCATGGATGCTGTCCCCCTTACCCTTGGTCAAGAGTTCTCAGGTTATGTCTCAATGCTCAATGCAGATCTTAGCCGAATAATCCGGGCAAAGGAGTCATTGCTCGCTTTAGCAATCGGAGGGACTGCCGTTGGAACAGGTCTGAACACGAGAAGAGAATTCCCGGATTTGGTATGTGAGCGGATTTCTAAAGAGACCGGATTGTCATTCTACCCTGCTACCAATAAGTTTGCTGCACTGGCAGGACATGATGCTCTTATGGAAGCTTCAGGGGCAATGTCCGGACTTGCCTCTACCGTCATGAAGGTCGCGAATGATATTCGATGGATGGGGTCGGGACCCAGATCTGGCTTCGGTGAACTGGCTCTACCTGCAAATGAGCCTGGATCTAGCATAATGCCTGGAAAGGTGAATCCCACCCAGGCGGAGGCCATTACGATGGTTGCATGCCAAGTTATCGGAAACCACACAGCTGTAACTGTGGGTGCGAGCCAGGGTAATTTTGAGTTGAATGTGTACAAACCGATGATAATTCACAATGTGTTACACTCATGCAAACTTCTGACAGACTCTTGCATTTCCTTTGCAGATAAATGTGTAATTGGACTAGAGGCTAACGAAGAGAGGATCGGTGATTTGGTTGAAAGATCTCTGATGCTCGTAACCGCATTGAATCCTCACATCGGATATGATAATGCGGCTAAAATTGCGAAATATGCTCATGAAAGAGGAATTACTCTGAAAGAATCTGCAGTAGAGATGGAGATGCTCACGGAAGAAGAATTCGATGATTGGGTCAAACCGGAAGATATGATCGGACCAAAATGACGGCATTGGGTGCGTCACTCGAAAAGACGGCTCTGAGGCACTCTGCCATACGAAATGATTGATAGTCTGTTGAATGAGCCACTAGCGTCCGAATGGACAAGGTGGGAGCAACAGGGGGCTTGCCTATGGGGGAGCGAACCCCCTGCTGACTCCGCGGTTGGGGTTCACCCGGGCCCTAAGGCCCGGGTGTTCCCGGGTAGATGACTTGGGCGCTCGTTGTCCGCCTTTATCATTCGCCGACTCGGACGAAGTCCCCTCCGTCTTCACCGTATCCGCCTTTAGTTTCCAGGTATTTTCCCTGGTTCCCTCAGCGTCCGATGCCAGTCCTCCACGGATCTCTCCGCTCTCGTCCCTGGTGCGTTTCTTTCCCGCTTTTTACTTCGGTTCTTTCCCGCACTACGCTTCCAGGATTGTCTCCTCCCCCTTTTTGCGTTGCACCTCTTCGGGATAGTTTTCTGATTCGGTTTGTGTTTTCCCCCCGAAGGGTTCGGTTGCGTTTTCCTCAGCTTTCTCCTCAAATTCGCTCGTCTTCCTTGCGTCAGATCTGCTCTTTTGTGGTTCTCCCGCATCCTTATCGCCCACAAGCGACAAGGTGTGTCCCCGGCTTTTCACGGCCGGTTCCACCGCTCCGATCTCTTGGATCGGTTTTTGTGGCCCGCGGGAGGCGCCGAAGCCCTCCCACACCACTCCCACGGAGCGGCAAAGTCAACAGGGTAAGGGGTAGTCCATAAATGTTTCTGAAATATTAGAGCAGTCCACTGGAAATAGGGGTCTATTTACCCTTATTTCTCTTCCAAATTGTTGCTCTTATCTTGAAATCTTAACATCCTGAGGCGTGCTCTAATCGAAGAGTCATCTCTATCTGAAAATTCTGATTTAGCGATTCTTCTTTTGAGAACATCAGCTTCCAGAAGAAAGACTTCTCCATTCGAACAACCTAATACTGTTCTATCTGAATGGCTGTGTACTATCGTTATCTCGCTGCTATGCATCCATTTCATT
>JAZANC010000030.1:0-12275 GCA_036228805.1 Thermoplasmatota archaeon | reverse complement strand
CTTGTAATTCTTCGTCGTATAGGCGCGACATTGTGGGAGATACCCATGTCGGATGGTGAACCCCGTTGGTAATCGGCGATATGTCGGCCCCAGGGAACATGCCTGATGCAACCTCGGCATTCAGAATCGAGACAGCATTCACATTGCCCGCCATACCGATTCCGAGATGGCTCATGGAGCATCGATCCCCATCATTTGCCACTTTCTTCTCTTCGGGCCCTATGAGGTCCTCAACAACGCCCTCAACAAGTCCCCATTCGAAGCGATCGTGCCCTGCAGCGACAGGCGTGTGAGTCGTGAACAGGGTTCTCGACGAGACCTCGTCCCTGCTCCAACCTTGGCGCAACATCTCTAAGGCAGCCATCGAGCAATGGCCCTCATTCAAGTGCAAGCCCTTCAGAGGCCAGTGACCCAGGATTTTGAGTGCCCTTATTCCGCCCACTCCAAGGAGATACTCCTGACGTACACGCATCTCGTCACCCCCTGAGTAAAGCCGGTCGGACAGGCTGATGTGCCCCTCGTCGTTGCTGTCATGGCGGGTATCGAGGAAGTATACCGGCACCTCGTGGCCGCTATGCCCATGTATCACAGTCTTCCAGATTTTTGACTTGAGGTTCGAACCGTCCAAGCGTATGGATAATTCTAGACCCGTATCCTCAAGGTGCTTATTGGGGTCTAGGTCTGGGTACGTTTCGGTTTGGTTGCCCTCAGCATCCAGATGCTGTCTGCCATATCCCTCTCGATATAGCAGCGTCACTGCTGCAATGTCCAAACCTTCGTCCGCAGCAGACTTCAGATGATCGCCTGCTAGAACTCCCAAGCCCCCGGAGTATGTGTGCAACTCGCTGTATAGGCCTATTTCAGCACTGAGATAGGCAATCAAAAACAGTCTCCCTCCTAATCTTCCATCTCAGCATCCGAAGGGCCATCTTCCATATTGTCGGAGGATGGCTTTCTCGTGACTTGTAAGACAAGAATCGCCGCGGCTAGAGCAATGACCACCAAGATCAAGGGGACGACCAATGAATTCGCCTCCGAACTTCCGCCATTCACTCCCGCATTCGTGCCGTTTCCATTCTGCGTACCATTGTTTACTTGCGTATTCGATATGGTGCCAGATTCGATTAGAAGCATGGAACCATCGTTTCCAGCAACGTCCATAGCGTGAATCGTCACTGTGTGGTTGCCCTCTGGTGCAGCCAGGGAGTAGCGGTGGACTTGTTCCGTTGGATAATCCGCCTCATTGCCAATATCAGCCGGCGAACACGATACTTCCGTGCATACCTCGATGATTATCGAAGATGGCTCAGTTGTGAAGAAGCTCAGGTGGTAAGTACCCTCATCGACTTCGTACTCAGCACCCAGTATCTCGGGAGCTTCGGTATCAACCTCTGCAGGGGTAGTGAATGATGCACTGACGCTGACTCCCTCAGCACTGATTGTTACGGTGTATTCTTGCCCTGGGCCCATGCCTGAAATGACGTATACGTGGTCAGAGCTGGAAGATACCCATGTCTCATCCACGACATCGCCCTCATCACCGGTTACGTGAAGGCTCATCTGGCCGGATTTGGCGGAAGACCATGTCAACAATGCGGAGTTACCAGTTACTTCATTCAATGCCAATCCGTACACCTGCTGTTCGATAGGCGGAAGCTCAACCCCGTGGAGTTCAGCGTACGCCATCATGCCGACGTCATATGAGTTTAGCATGGCCTCTTGATCCACGCTTTCTGGTAGAAGCACATCCCAAATGGTTGAGTGGTATTTCTGCAAGTTAGTTGGATTCGCTGGCGCGCCGCCTCCAGCGACCCATGTAGAGGACGACTCATCAACAGCCCGGAGCTTCCCTTCGCCATAACCGTCCTGACTACCCACGACTATGAGGAATCTGGATGTAGCGAGATCTCCTCCGATTATCGATTTTGAGATAGTCGCGACAATCGTATTCGTCTCCGGATTCGCCTGAGCCTCTATGCCAGTGGTTATTCGTGTCGACGATTCGTGAGTCATGCCGTAGACCGGCCCCGCCTCGCCCACAAGCATGACAGCAGATTCCCAGCCCCATTCTGGAGACGTCTTTGCGTATGTGCCCGGCAACAAGTCCTGATTACCCCCAGGTGCCGAATCCACATAGATCTGAATATTGGCATGAGACCACCCCCACATCATATTCCAGTTATTGGTAATCTCAGCCATCGTGAATGTGAATCTCACATTCCATGCACTTTGTTCGATTATCGCATGCTCAAGATCAAAAAGACCTGCTCCAGGTGAAAAATCCCCTGCTAGTGGATATGTGTAGTCACCATCCCCCGTCTCATCGCCAGTGGGATCTTGCATGTCGAGGATTTTGACCCATGATTCCAGATTTGGCATGGAAATCTGAATTGGTGGCGTCGGGGCCAATTCAACATCATCTCCCCCTCCAGCGGCTCTACTTTGATACACGCTGCTAACAATGCGAAGTCTGGTGAAACCATTCGGCTCCAAGTCAGCAGTAGACCAGGGGATCTCTACCTCAAAGACCTCATCAGCTACAATTAGCCCCAATGCCCCCTGTGACGTAATTGACCACTCTTCGTTGCCCTGTGATTGGAATGTGTTGTACGTCATACGCCCGTCGTCCCGGAGCTCACCGAAATCGAACCACAGCATCTTCGTAGTTGGCATACTGAGCGATTCCATCCCGTAGTACGTGTGGAAATTCGCCTGAGCAACGTTGTTGTCAACTGCATTGGCAGCCATGAGGTAGATTTGGATATGGGGCGTTCCGCCTTCGTATGAATCCGGATCGAGGTATGAATCGATGTCTCCAACACCAATCTTCAGGTGTATGCTGCCAGTATCGTGACCAACCTCTATACTCGTTATGTCAGTCGCATCACTGCCGCTGCCTACATCGTATTCAGCAGCAGCGTTCCATTCTCCCGGGAATGATAGGCCATCGTAGAATGGCTCCATCAACCCACTCGACGGTCTTGTTGGCGTGGCCACGCTTCCGGCGAGGTCTAGGAGGTCCGGGGGAAGCTCAACTCCTAGACTATCGTATATGGTTCTGAGATGAGTCCTGAAGAGCGCATCGAATTGCGAATCATCTCCAGAGTCTTGGTCTGCACCGTACCACCAGAACCAATCACTTCCCTGAGCAGCCATCAGGGCATGACGGGCTGCTGGTAGGCCGGGGTGGTCGGGTTCATCGTTCAGAACCTGCATGTATGCATTTCTTGCAGATACTAGACGATGCCATCCAATTGACTCTTCTTCTTCTCCGGCCCAGGTGGTCAAATCTCCATGAATCCAAGATCCCGTTGCAAGTTCCTGTAACCTAGGAAGATGATCAGTGCCCTTTTCTTCAAGATACTGCCCGGGCGTCATGGTCCTGATGGAGGGATGATCTTGCAGTGCATCAAACCACTCGTGAAGGAATTCTCTGCCATTGTCACTAGCGCCGAAACCACTCATGAAAAGCCAATTCTCTCCATCAGCCGCCACTGTTAGCAGGTGATCCTCAGGATTTCCACCAGCATTTATGACATCATTCCTCCTGCTCTCCACCTGTGAGATGAAATCGGCTACAGCATCCTCCACATCCATATCCCCATACGTGAACGCAATTCTATCAGATATCCCAGTCTCCCTGAACACCATCATCATCTCTTGTCCTCCGGATTCAACCATCCAGGGGGATGTGATGTCCATGGTAGAGGCGTCAGATGGATTCCCCCCGTCCATCTTGACAGATTGAGATAGAACTTGTTTGTCACTCACAGCCCACTGTATGCCGTTCTCTGCCATCGGCGCGATTACCGATTGCGAGACCGCTTGTTCGGAGGGCCACATGCCGCTGGGCCTGATGCCCGTACTGGCTTCGAAAAGATCCAGTCCATCCGAGACTTGGTCTTCCACATCAGATATCCAAGCATCCTTCTCAACAGGTATCCCATCTTCCATAGTCCAGCCAGGCATGGCTAGGAGAGGCATAATCGGGTGATATTTCGGTGTTGTCGTCAACTCCACTTGTGAGGTATTAGCCAGATTTGAGTACAATGGCATAACATTGAGCATCTGTTCGCTCTGATACGAAAGAACCGTCTCAAGATCATTCACCGTGTACGGAGCCTGCTTCTCAAATATCGATTGCATTTCGGCACTTGCAGCAGATTGTGTGAGGAGGTAATCATACTCTCCCATTACTAATGGCCCGGAGTTCTGGAAGAGATGGAATAGAACAGTCGTGTCAAGGAGGTGTTGAGGGTGGAATACGACTGACGATTTAGGGCCGCGCGAATCACCGGGAGCGGCTTGATACGGTCTAACAAAAGAAGGATCATTGTTGTCTCTTCCATCCTTTAGAGCCCCAAATGAACTGCTAGCGGGCTCCATCCATCCCAATTCCGGATGCTCTCCATCCACGTCGTACACCCAAGGTTGTATCCTGAAGTATTCGAACATCATTTGCGCGAGTTCCCATTCGCTTAGATCAGTTGGATAGCCTGTAGCATACCCATCTTCATCCGTAATCCAATTTGATTTTGCAAGAGCTAGATGAAGATCCATGGTGGCAGGGTCGCTGTAATCTTCAAGCTGCTCTATCAATGATGGAACGATGTTGTAGGTTACGTTCGTGCCAGGGTACATGCCTAGGATACCAGGGCTGTCTATGTACTCATGACTCCCATGCACCCTAACCCATGGCAACTCGTAGAATCCCGATTCTATGTTCTTGTAATACGGTTGATGCATGTGCAGAATTATTGCTAGATTAATGGGACCATGGTCTTCTGTATCACCTGTATCAGCAGACGCTGGTATCACCCCACCAAGAGGCACTGACACCATAATTGCCACAAGAGCAAGACCCACGAATCTTCTTTTTCGGTAATATCCAACCAACCCATTCATCTCCAACACGCCTGTATCGCTGGATGCTAGTAAGAGCATATATGTTTCAATCTCGCACTATAGAATTGTTAGTGGCCTATTTCCGGCAAACATCCCATTTATCTGCTGGCTTCAACGCGAAAGTAGAGTGAGAGTCGCCGGAATCCTGCTTCCGATTCAGTCTATCCCAAGGAGCGATACGCCAGGCGGCCTTAGAGAGGCCAGTTTCCGTGCGATAGATACATTCTCTTCTTTTGGCATCGGAGTCTGGCAAATACTCCCTCTAAATCCCCCCGATTTCGTAGGCTCTCCGTATGCAAGCCCTTCTGCTTTTGCAATGGACCCAGAATTGCTCCATGGTCTCGCAGGAGATGTAGGGGACCCATCGAGACACGATTTGAATGCATGGCTCGAAAACTCCGAGTGGGCAGACTCTTGGGCATTATTCAGGATACTGAAGTCATTCGACTCAAGGAGTTGGGTGAAATGGGGTCGTTGGTCCGACCCCTCAGCCCGGGAACTCGATCTTCTTAGATCAGATAATGAAGAGCAGTATTGGAGGGAAATTAGCATACAGTGGAAACTCGAGCATGCCATGGAATTGATCGAGACCCATGCACGAGAGAATGGTGTGCTCATTCTTGGCGATATCCCGCTCTATGTAGCGCATGACTCTGCGGACATGTGGCAAAGCAAGGAGCTATTCAATATAGGGCCAAATGGAGAGCCACTTGAGCGTTCAGGCGCTCCTCCTGATTCATTCAACCCTCTCGGCCAACTTTGGGGCAATCCTACATACGCTTGGTCAGCGCACCAGAAATCTGGTTATGATTGGTGGAAGAAAAGAATCGAGATAGCTTCACGTAGAACTCCTGGCATCCGGATAGACCATTTCATCGGTCTTGCCGAATACTGGGCGATACCGCCCGAGGCTGAGGATGCACGCGGTGGCCGATGGGTAGAGGGCCCGGGTGCTTCGCTAATGGATGCTATAATCGGCTCCTCGGATTTCCTAATTGCTGAAGATCTGGGGATGGCCGGCGACGCTGCAATCAGGTTGAGGGATGCCTACAATTTGCATGGGATGTCAATACTTCAGTTCGGATGGGGCCACGAAGCCCCGCCGCATCATCTTGACCACATCCCCGAGAGAGTGGTTGCATACACGGGCACCCACGATAACGATACTTTCGCAGGATGGTATTCGAAGATTGGTTCGGATGACAGGAGAAGGGTGAGAGAGACCCTCGGCTGTAATTCTGCGGATGTGCCGATGGAGGCTGTGAAAAGGCTCATATCGTCCAAAGCGGATATTGTGATCATACCTCTGCAGGATGTATTGGGACTCGGCAGCTCTGCAAGGATCAACACCCCCGGACTTGTCAGCAAGAGAAATTGGTCATGGACAGCTCCCGATGATTGGGAATTCCACCATTCATGGGCATGGCTTTCCGAATCGGTGAAATCCTCCGGCCGTCTGCCATGGTACAATGGCCGAGAATTTAGTCTTGGGTATTGATATCGGAGGCTCTTCCGTAAAAGGGGGAATTGTAGACGTCAACGAGGGGCGCGTCGTCGGCCAAAGATGCACCATTGAGCATGAACCCATGCCACGACTCGAAATAATAACTGAGTCCATAAAGAACATTATTCAGGAGGTCCAATACAAGGGAGCAGAGATAGGAGTGGGATTCCCAGGAGTGGTATCTGATTATGAGGTAATCAATGGCCCCAACATGGGCGATGACATCAGGCACGGGTCCCTAATAGAATCATTATCCGAAAACGGATTTTCATGCACATTGCTGAATGACGCCGACTCAGCACTCTACCATGCAATCAGGAATTACAAGAAATACTCGGGAACAGAAACAACCCTCCTCATAACAATAGGCACCTCCCTCGGCACAGCAGTATCCCAGCGGGGACGCCTTCTCAGAAATGTCGAGCTTGGCAGACTGTTGAATGAGGATGGCGTCCGCATTGATGAGACGGCTAGTGCAAGGGCCCTGAGGGAGAATGGCACGGACATAAGGGGTTGGGCCAAGAATCTCTCATCGGCCATAACGAGAATAGCCTCATGCGTTTCACCAGAAATCATTCTACTCGGCGGAGGAATCACTGAGCAACCAGACTCATGGCTCGGCATGGTCGATGTGGATTGGGATGTAAGATTGGCACCTGATTCCAATCAAGCTGGCCTCATAGGGGCGGCATGCTGGCATAATGACTCAAAAAAGAGACACTGGGAAGAAGTCTCTTCTAAATGACAAAACTCACACTATCATATTGTTACCAATTGAGTTAATATTGTACCAAGTTACCCCGAGCGCATGGACAACAAAATTCTGTCCCTCTTGCTAAGCATGCTGATGGTCTCAATGGCCGCTGCAGGGTGTCTCGGCGGAGATGATGACGACACGACAACGACCGACGTAGACGGCTGTACGGATAGCACCGCTACGAATTACAACCCCGATGCGACAGTGGATGACGGTACATGCACATTCCCGCCATTAGCCGGGTGCATGGACTCAGAGGCCAGCAACTATGACGAAGCAGCAGTCGAGGACGACGGCTCATGCACATACAGCCTGACTGTATGGCACTCATATGCGCTAGACTCGGATGAGGAGGAGGCCTTCAACAATGTCATAGCGGCGTTCGAGGCTTCACACACCAACTATGTCCTCGACGTGCAGTACGTGCCATTCGATGATCTGAAGCCGCAGTACGTCACTGCAGCACAGGCTGGCGAGGCGCCAGACGTGTTCCGTCTTCAGAACGATGCACTGGGCGAAGTCGCCGGAAACAACGTCGGCGGCGTTTCCATCGTCGAGGACCTCGCTCCATACATGACTCCAGCAGAGCTGGCAGCATACGGAACATCGATGTCCGGCGTCACAGTCAACGGCCAGATACTCGGACTCCCACAGTCCGGCGACTCCCTGGCTTTGTACTACAACAAGGACGTGCTTGATCTCGTAGGTGTAGACTACACGAACATCAGCACGTGGACCTTCGATGAGTTCTACACAGCAGCGGTAACTGCTACTATGGCCTCTGATGACCACTGGGGCCTTTGCTTCCCCTACAAGTCGGCTTACCAGTTCTGGCCATGGCTCACAGGATACGGGGGTTCCATCTTCGATGAATCCGGCAACCCAACCATCAACAGCGCCAGCACCGTCTCGGCGATCCAGACGATTCAGTTGGCCCTGTACGGCCAGCCTGACGGAAGTGCCCCTGCGGTGCTAAAGGCTGGCTGCGACTGGGGCAACATGGAAGACATGTTCAAGAACAACGAAGTAGCTTTCATCATCCAAGGGCCGTGGGCATATGGTGGCATAGAGGACTCCAATATCAACTTCGGACACACAGTGATGCCGCTCTCGCCACTTCAAACCCCCTTCAGCCCATTCGTCGGCATGAAGGGATGGTCGGTATCGTCCGGCTCGGAAGCCAAGGGCGCTGCAGTGACTCTGACGAAGTACCTATCTGGGTACGACAGCCAGGTCGAGTTTGCAAAGACCGCTAAGCTCCTACCAACAATGTCCTCGGTACTAGAGCACCCAGATGTCGCCAGCGACTCCGTAGTCGCGGGCTTCGGCGCCCAGATGGCCAGAGGCTTCGGAGCACCTGCATACGCTGCAATGGGCTCTGTGTGGGGCCCCACTGACTCGATGCTAGCAGACGTCTTCGACAACGGGATGGATCCTGTCGACGCTGCTCGAAAGGCGCAGGCCGCCATAGAGAAGGCACTCGGAATACCACTGACGGTCGATGACGACGCTGATGACGACGGATACTCCATCGACGGCGCCGATGCAGACTGCAACGACAATGACGCCACCGTCTACCCCGGCGCCGATGACCCGGAGGGCGATGGAATCGACCAGAACTGCGACGGTGTTGATGGCGTCGATGTCACGGTAACCGTGACTCTGATGGTTCACACGGATGACAGTTCGGTCACCGCTGTGAACTTCAAAGGAGCATACGGCGGCTGGGCTCTAGAGTCAGGTACTCAGGACGGCATGATGTGGACCGTGGAGATAACCACCAACCCAGGCACATACGAGTGGGGTGCAGAAGATCAGGGAACCAACTGGCTCGGTACCCACTGCGAGGATGTAGATGGGACCACCTCTGACGATGGAACCAACTGCGAGTTCACTGTGGCAGCTGATGGCACGGTAACAGGGCAGACCAAGCTCCATTACATGGTGCCTGCTACGACTGAATAATTCAGCCGAGTGATCAGGAATAACTGAGGTAAAACGCAACAAGGAGTGAGGGCGATGAAGGGTCAGACGGCGGGAATATCCGCCACTGCCCTCCTCGCTCTCCTCCTCCTTTCCCTTCCCACGGCGCAAGCCGCCCCACCTCCAGTCTCGGAGGTATCCATAGACGGTGATGTGGATCTCAACAATAGGGTCAGATACGCCTTCCAGACAGTGCCCGAGGCTGTGAAGTACGACATCTATTACAGCACCGAGTCATTCTCCAATCTGACAGAAATAGTCCCGACTACTTCCTCGATAACCGGTTTCCCCGATGCGTGGATAACCGTCTCTGAAGAACCAGCAGACGACCCCTCGATCGAAGAGACCCTCAAGTTCTTTCGATGCTGGTGGTCCTTGAGTCCAATTCCCGAGAGCCTTGCAACTGATTTTCAGACCGAGGAGGGCTGGTTCGAGCCGACATTCTCGGTTGGCATCCCAGTAATTCCCCCGGACGCGGTTTCGATTGTCTGCGACCTCCCTGGAATAGTCCGAGGTCAAGAGGTATACGTGGCGACAATCACAATTGGGGCGGACGGCTCTTCAATAGAGGATGACCTTGAAGTGCTGTCAGCAATAACCACCGCTGAGTCAGAAAGGCCACCTGATCCCGACATGACTCCAGTCTATATCGCCATCGGGGTTATCGTGGGAGGTCTTTGCCTTACGGCAATAGTGCTCTATTTCCTGTCTCCGAGTCGACGAGAGAGGAGCGGTTACCTCTTCGTACTCCCCGCAATCCTTCTATTGGCCACACTCACCTTCTATCCAGTGGGCTACGGCATATACCTCTCCTTCACAGATGAATCCGCTGAAAATTATGGAGAGGGAGAATTTGTCGGTCTGGACAACTATGAGCTTTTGTTCTCAGATGAGAGGGATTACGACGGCGACGGGGACCCTGGTTTCTGGCGAACTTTCACATTCACTCTCATCTGGACCTTCGGCTGTGTGATTATGCATATGCTGCTGGGCGTTCTTTTCGCTATGCTTCTCGAAAGCGGCATAATCGGGAAGGTTGCTTGGCGTACGATACTCCTGATACCGTGGGCCGTCCCTGGGTACATCTCGGTGATAATGTGGAGGGGGATGCTCAACAGATTCGGCTGGGTCAATGGGATACTCACTTCTGATATCGATTATCTGGGGCTTGATAACTGGGCTAAATTCTCCGTCATATTCGTTAATATCTGGATGGGTTTTTCATTCATGACCATGACTACGTCCGGAGCATTGGCAGGCATACCCAGGGACATGTACGAGGCGGCCAACATAGATGGCGTGGGGAGATATCATCGTTTCAGGTATCTCACGCTACCTCAACTGATGCCCGCACTGGTCCCTCTTTCTCTACTTGGCATGATCTGGACCTTCAATCTCTTCCATGTCATCTTCCTGATGACTGGTGGCGGTCCCGACAGATTCTACGGGGAGCCGGGAGTCACCGACATACTCGTCACTTTCGTTTACGATGTCGCATTCATAGACGGCGAGTACGGCTTAGGAGCAGCATGGTCGGTCATAATTTTCCTGATGCTAATCGTCTTTAGTACAGCATATCTCGTAGTGACGAAGGCAGGCGAGGTGGACGGATGAAAGACAATCTCGCTGTTCGTTGGTGGACTCCCATCAGCCTTCGTGCAGTAGCATCATTTGGTTGGATAAGCCTCATGATAGCACTATTCATGTGTGCAGTATCTTGGATGAGGGGAGACGACTCCGGGCTCACAACCGCATTCATGGTGGTAATTGCGAATTCAGTCATTGTCTTCATTCTCCCTGAGGACGTCCCTGCTCGTCCCGTACCAGAGAAATTCGCGCTCTTCCTTGTTTCAGGGGCATCCATGACGATCCTTTCACTTTCATACATCATCCACAGGGCCGACACCTCCATTGGTCTTACTATGGTTGACTATTGGACTGCTGCGCCTTCTATGCTGGTCGGTGCAGCTGCAGTTATCGCTGCATCTCGCTCATCAAGATGGTTCATGGGCAAAGCATCGACTGATGAGGCCCTCAGAGGGCTTGCAAGATCGAGGAAGCACTCAGGTGTGGTCATTCAGACTGCTAAGCAGATCGTGCTCATACACTTGGGAATATTCGCAATACTCCCGCCGCTCTGGACGATCATGCTGTCCCTGTCCCCCGGAAATTCCCTGAGCATGGACTTCAGCCTATCGAATGCCACTTTGGAGCATTACGAGAAGATGTGGGGTTCAGAGAGATTCTGGGGGTGGTTCTGGAACTCCATCATCGTCTCGGTAGCAACCACAATTTTCGGCCTAACAATTGCATTCCCTGCGGCATATGGCTTCTCGAGATACCGGTTCTATGGTCGAAAGATAGGTCTGTTCATGTTTTTGATCGTTCAAATGTTCCCCGGTGCCCTTATCCTTGTCCCTTATTTCATTGTCATGAAGGGGCTCGGTCTCCTCAATACGTATGCAGGACTCGTCGTTGCCTACTCCGTAACTGCCCTCCCGCTCTGTGTCTGGCTGATGAAGGGATTCTTCGATACCATACCAAGGGAGCTTGAAGAAGCAGCCAGAGTAGATGGTTGCTCACAGATTCAGATATTCTCCCGAATAATATTCCCCTTGTCTCTCCCAGCAGTGGCCGTTACCTGCCTCTTCTCATTCCTCGCTGCTTGGAACGAATATCTCCTTGCATTGACCTTCCTCTCGGACACAGACAGATACACACTGCCCGTGGGCCTTGCCTCCATGGTGTCCTCAGCTCAGGCCGCCGACTCCTATTGGGGCGATTTCGCTGCAGCGTCGATTCTGATAAGCGTCCCTGTTGTGCTATTATTCATCACATTCCAGAGATATCTCGTCGACGGCATGGTCGCGGGAGCTGTGAAGGGGTGATTGTGTATGGCAGAAGTGGGATTCGAGGGCGTATGGAAGGAATATGATAGTGATAGCGTAGCAGTCAAGGATTTGACGATCCTTGTTGAAACGGGGGAGTTCGTAGTTCTGGTCGGCCCGTCTGGATGCGGCAAGACGACATCTCTGAGAATGCTCGCCGGTCTTGAAGAAATCACTGAAGGAACCATATCGATTGATGGGGTTGTTGTGAATGATCTCCCGCCCAAGGCCAGAGGTA
>JAZANC010000029.1:0-5344 GCA_036228805.1 Thermoplasmatota archaeon | reverse complement strand
GCTTTGGCCGAGATCGAGTCTTGGGGATTCGGTGACCTTCCAGTTTGTATGGCCAAGACGCAATATTCATTCTCACACAAATCTGACATGCTGGGGTCGCCGGCGGATTTTGAATTACCAATACGGGAGATAAGGCTGAACGCTGGAGCCGGATTTATCGTAGCAGTATGTGGCTCTATGATGACGATGCCAGGACTTCCCGCCAGACCCGGGGCTACAAGCATGGATATCGATGAAAACGGAGAGTTATTCGGCGTCTTCGGATAGGGTGTGTGCATGCGCGAAGTCTCTCGTTCAGATAACGGGGTGAAGCTCCGTATTGATGACGACGACGATCTCTGGACATTGGCCAGAATTTGTCGTGAAGGGACCTCCGCTGGCATGCTGTCGCATAGAAGGGATTCCACAACAGGGACTCAGGAGGGAGGGCGCTCGAAGCAGGCGGAAAGGAAGCCGATGTGGATAGTTCTCAGAGTTGAGGAGGCTGGTTTCCAGCCATTCACAGATAATCTTAGGCTCCATGGGGTGATTTCAGAGGCCCCCATGGACGTCGGATCGTATCACACGCACATCATAGAAGCAGGAGATGAGATCGAACTATCATGGGAAGGTGGCATTGACTCAAGAGATTTGCAATTGATAGAGTCTGCAGTTGCAGATGGGCAGCGTTCCAGGGTGGGGCTGATTGTCGTTGAGAATGATGAGATTCTTCTTTTCGAGGTCGCAAAACACGGTATTCGCGACGTATCTTCCTTCTCAATGAGGGGAGGCGGCAAGAGAGGGAAAGATTCCTCCGCCGTACGATCCGATTTTTACTCGCGGGTTGCAAAGGAGGCGTGTCTCGTTTTCGGATCATCTATGCCGGTAGCGATATGCGGACCTGGGCTCGCTCGGGAGAGGTTTGAGACGAATCTACGGGAAGCCTGTGGAATTGTGAAAATCCTCAATGTGGCCACGAGTATAGGAGGTAGGGCAGCGGCCAACGAGGTTATCTCGGAGGGTCTCGCAGATTCTCTTTTGGGCGAATACGCAATCGTTCACGAAGTTCGGGCTATCGAGGAAGCACTCAGGAGAGTCTCGGTGGACGGGGCGGCTGCATATGGCATCAAAGAAATTCAGTTCTCGGCAGAACAAGGCGCGGTCGAATGCCTGGTTATCGAAGCATCACTCCTCAGAGAGGAGGGTCTTGCCGCTGAATGGAAGTCTATCTCAGATGCAGTTACAGCAGGTGGAGGCTCGATTATTCAAGCATCAATGGACCATGACGCTGGAAAGCAACTCATGGGTTTTGGAGGCGCATTGGCCCTGCTCAGATGGAGGGCTTGATTTGGAGGCCTCGCACATCAAAGTCGTCAGCCTCGGACATGAAGGAGGGATTGCAAAGGGTGTTATCGATGATTTGGAGTCCATGGGAGCCTCATGTACTTGGATGGATGTAGGCAGATCTGATTTTGATCGCACGGTGGTCGACTGGCGATCTACGCTCTCCGGAACACACTGGCTAATACTGGAGATGTCATCCTTCGGAAAGGAGGCCGCCATCTCATCGGCGGTTGGGGCTGCAATGGTATTCGCTGAGCTGGAGGGGGCCAAAACGGCTCTTGTTGTAGATGAGAGAGCAATGATGGATGCTGAGAGGGCCTGGGGCGCCATTGTGGAGAGGATCAGGCAAATCGGATTCATCTCGATGTCTGCAGACGGGCGAGATATGATTGCATCCATGGAAGAGGTCGATAGTAGCGAGATAGGGGGGCTTCTAAGGCTCAGGGGACTTGTTTCAGTGGTAGCAATCATGGATGAAGGATCGAGTTTGGTGGAGATTCACCATAATCTAGGAGTAGAGATGGGTTCCACTGCTTTTGAGAACCTGAAATTAATGACTGCAAGTATGTTGGCAGGTTTGCCCTCGAGCAAATACAGTTCGGAAGGAGTACGTTCTTCGGCGGGAATCTAGTTTAGGAAAGGAAAATCGGAACTTTTCGTCCATCAGTTTAGAAGTCGAGGTCCCTCCGCCCCGCCGGAGGCGATGGGATGCCACTCAGACTTGGACCCGCAGGAGTACCCCTATCATGCAAAGGTCGTACTATCGTTGAAGGCATGGATGACATAACCGTCCTAGGACTCGAAACGATGGAAATACAGACCGTCAGAACGATTCAACCGGCTCATTTCGATCAATACTGGCAAGCAGGAATTCTATCGTACAAGACCGGTTTTCAGATGAATCTTCACGGCCCCTACTATGCTGAATTACTAGGCGGGAAGCGTGAAAGAAATCGGACCCTCACCAAATTCGAAGTTGCGCTCCAAGTCTCCAAGATAGTGAATGCCCGCCATATCGTCTTCCACGTTGGCCCGTATGGCGAAGAGGGGCCAGGTAAAGAAGCGAATGAGAAAGTTGCTACGATATTCTCGAGCATCGTCGAGAGGATTCACGAAATATGGGGCCGTCCTGAAGAGGAAGAAGACTATGCAGCTTTTCCGTGGGTCCACAGCGAGGACCCGCCCCTGATAGGGATTGAAACCTCGGGACGTCAGGAATTATGGGGCACAGTCGACGAGGTAATAGAGGTTGTAAATCACGTACCGGGAACCGTTCCAGTGCTGAATATGGCGCACATACACGCGAGAGGGCACGGGTGCATGAGGACTAGCGAGGATTACGCCGAGCTCTTTGAAAAAGTGAGGACTGGGCTCGGCGGCAGCAAGTTCTACTGCCACTTCGCAGGAGTCGAGCATCGTATGGGCAACGCTCTCCATTACACTCAAATCAAGAAGTCTGACTTGAAGTTCGAGCCTTTCGCTGAGTTCTTGGCTGAAGACGGAGACTGGATGGATCTCACAATAATTTCTGATTCCCCATTGCTTGAGCATGATGCCATGTTCATGCAGCAGCATCACGACAAGGCACGTGAAAGATTGTTGGAAATTAAGGCCCGGGATGAGCGTCGGATGAAGATCGCAGCACAAGCGGGAATGGCCCCGGAGGACTTACGCCCCATGGAAAAGAGTCAGCCACCAATTAGCAAAGCGGATGCAGGGACTGCTGTTGCTCAGAAGGAGGAGAAACCTGCTTCAAAACCCAAGAAGAGCGGGAAGATGATGTCTTTCGATGACGAGCCAACCGATGATGATGACTTATTCTGATTCGAACTTTCCGTCCGACATTGATCCTACGAACTCCTCGATGTCTATCATACCATCTCCATCTGTATCTATCTCATGGAATAATGCTCTTGCATGGAATGGCTCAATTGAAGGCTGTAACACATTCAAGGCCTTGGTGAATTCTTTGAGAGTCAGGTGATCGGGATTTTTGGAATTCGCACAGGCGTTGAATACTAGCCACCATTTTTTGATCTCGTACTGCTCTTGATTGAATATTCTTGATCTGATTATCCTCCATGGTGTGACATTCTTTTCGACTTTCCCTCTGGAGTATGAAAAGTATATTCCTGAGCCGATACCGACTGCGGCAGCGGCCCCGATAAGGGCGCTGGTTCCCATCAGAACAAGCAAGACGAAACCCGAGACTATCCCGAATATTTGCATTGCGGGATACATCGGGCTCTTGAACGATGGAGTGTACCAAGTCTCGCCATCAGGGAGCCTCCGCAGGACGATGACTGTGGAATTTATGAGCATGAAAATCATAATTTTGAATCCTGAAGCAAGCTTTGCCACATCACCTACAGGAATCGTCAATATGGCGATTGCCATGGCCGCTCCAGTGACTATGATTGCATAGTGGGGCGTCTCATATCGGGGGTTCAAATCTTCAAACCATCGGGGCAGCAGATTATCTCTCGACATTGCAAAAATGAATCTCGAGGAGCCTAGGACTCCTGACAACGCCATTCCCGCCATGGAGATAATTGCCACCGCGGCTGCCACCACACCTAGAGAAGAGCCGCCGACCTCAACTGCGAGAGTATGGATGGGGGCCTTGTCTGGCTTATCAGAGCCTATTCCTAACTGACTTGGGTCCAGTAACCCGAACAAGAAAAAGGAGATCACAACATACACCAGAGTGGCTATGACAAGAGTCCACAGCATACTCTTGGGCAGATTTTCAGAGGGAGATTTGATCTCTCCTGCGACCGCTGCGATTTTGGTCACTCCGGCAAAAGAGAGGAATACGAATGCAGAGGCACTTCCGAGTCCTATGACTCCATTCCGAGAGAACAAGCCGTCATCTGAGAATGCATCGCTCTGAATCGGTTTGCTCCACTCGAATGATGGGTCCATTGCAGCTAGAACCACCAAGAGCAAGGTGAAAAGTACGGAAATCGAAACAATTGGGAATTGTATCTTTTTGATGCTCTTGACTCCCATAATATTGATGAAAACTATGATCGAAAGCAAAAATATTGCGATCATCTTCGAAATGTTCTCAGTAAATTCGAATCCGAGGGAGCCTTGAACAGCATAGATGTATGCGCTGAAGCCTATCAGTGCGAAAGCGGATTTCAATCCGAATGAAGCCCATAGTCCCAATCCAGAAATCATGCCCATCCATGCACCGTAAGTCTGACGGATGTATACGTATGAGCCGCCTGAGGAAGGCATTGCAGTTCCGAGTTCTGCCTTTGAGAGAGCACTCGGCAACACGATAAATCCTGCAACTATGAATGCAAGCCAAAGTCCGGCTCCGGTTCCCCCGGACTCGGCTAGAATGTCGGCACCAAGGGCTGGAATTACGAACAAAGTGCTCCCGAGGGTCGCAGAGAGGGATATTGCAATCAGGCCGTAAAGCCCGAGGCTTCTATCAAGTTTCTCGGAAACATCCAAGGGCTTGAAAATCAAGGATTTGAGGTTGAAACCAGCATCATTGCCCTTGACCATGTTTCACAGCAAATGCCTTCCCTTGTTGAAATTATGCTCTGTCCCGCGGAACCCATAATCCTACAAGAGTCGGTTGATTCGGATGGTTCATGATGTCTGTTGCGAACAACACGGTGACTAGAGTAAATTATACTGGCCGATACGAAAATGGGGAGGTTTTCGACACCAGTGAAGGCAAGGATCCGCTAGAGTTTACGGTTGGCAAAGGGCAAATGATATCGGGATTCGAGGAGGAGCTGATTGGTGCAAAGCCCGGTGAGACCCGCGAGTTCACTCTGACTCCCGACCGGGCCTATGGGGAGCGAAATGAAGAGGCTTTCCAGGTAGTGAACAGAAGCGTATTCGGAGAGGGCGCAGAATTGAAGGTCGGACTCTCGAGTTACACGCAGTTGCAAGACGGGAGCATGACGATGTTCACCATCACCGCCATAGATGGAGATGACGTCACATTGGATTTCAACCACGTCATGGCTGGGAAGACCCTTACGTTCACAGTCAC
>JAZANC010000028.1:0-4274 GCA_036228805.1 Thermoplasmatota archaeon | reverse complement strand
CTGGTGTGGTCGCACCGACTACATGACTCGACCTTCAGCCCGCACATAACATCGGGAGTCGGCATCTGTGTTTCAACACGATGGAAACAGCGAGGGGTTCTTGCGAGATAGCATGGTGCAGGCGTCCATGGATATGGGTCCGGAGCTTCCAAACTCGGAAGAATGGGGCGGGAAAGTATCCAGTCCTTGGCTGGAACGGATATTGTTTGTATGCTCTATTCTCATATTCACTTTACTTGCAGGTGAAATCCGTCCTTCGCTCTCTGACTCGTTTGGATCTTCGGCATCATTGCTTATTTATCCAATATCAATACTGGTCTCATTTTTCATTACTGAACATCTTGTCCGTCTGATAGAGCGAGTATTCGGGATAAGGTAGGGTTAGGATTCCGATTCTTCGGAGCTGGGCCGGAAAAAACCTCTGAAGATTGACTCAAACCAGCCAAGAACTGTTTGCCATGGCACCAGGTATCTGAGCATGCTGACAAAGAGAAGGAATAGCCCGGCGGATATTACCTTGCCATAGGTCATTTGCAATTCAAGAGAATCGTTGACCTGCTGACTCCATTGATTGGGTTGGAACTCCGATATCACCATGATCATTATTTCATCGAAATCAAGTGCTATTGCAGTCAATACAGTGGCAAGAGAAAGAACCCCGACAAGCTGAGAGAGATGTGTATTGAGGACCGTTTGGAACATCCGTATGTGTTCATTATCCGTCCTAGAGCTTTCAGGCAACATGGCTACATACTCAAACAGACGGATGACCATGTGAGATGACTCGAAAAATAAGAAGAGCAGGATGGATATGGTGATCAGCTCGAAAGCCAGCGGCGATACCAGACCCCCAAACAGAGTGGAGTCGCCAATTTGAGCGGGTAACGGCTTGAGCCCTATGCCCTGTACAGATTCGAGTACTGCCTCAAAGGTCAGTAAAGCATGGAAAATTATGAACATGATAGTGTAGCTGACGGTTGCAATTATGGCACGCATTGAGATGTTCCATATACCAATCAGGCCGAATAGAACGGGTATGAAAACAACGCCCATCACGATCATTTCTGAGATTGCCTGCATCGTCAGTGAGAGCCTGTCTCCATGATTCAATGCAGAAAATTCTTGGCCAAAGGGGATGTATAACATCTGATAGCTTATCATACTCGCAATCCATTCGAACAAGAAAGGGCCGAATCCTGCGATAAAGAGTGTTGCATAGATTGTATTTTTGATTCTCCGACGTATCTTAGAGGTTCTGCTTGACACATAGGCATGGACGCCTGTCAACAGTAGGCAAAACAGGGAAGGGATGAGCAACGCTGCTTCGCCTACCTGGTCTGCTCCAGTTATGAAATCGGGAAGTATTGATTCACGATTGAATGCTTCTTCGACATAAGCCATGCCTCGCGTATGTTCGAAAGCAGGGCACCAATAGGTAGAGCCCTCTGCCTCATCGATGAAATCTTGGTCACATTCGCCATACACGGAAGTCATTGTGAGCAAAAGGGCTGCGAGAGCCAATGTGGCAACTAACTGAAGGGTCAGTATCTGCCATCTCGTACGCAATGAGCGAAGCCTCAAAGTGTGTTTTTGTTCCGAGTTTTCATCTGCCAAACAATCACCTCAACCCTTCTTTACCTGCAGCAATGCCTGCGCTAGGTCTATGTCAGGAACCCAGTCGATGACGTTCGCCCCGTATCCATTAAGCGACATGAGTCTGTTCTGCCGTTCCATCTTGAGTACTTCGTATGCCATCCTAGGTATCCTGCTAACGAGCCTTTCGAGATCTATTGAATTCGGGGATAGGACGTACACCGTGTGACCATGGCTGGATAGTGCTCTTATGGCAGGTAAAGTTGTTCCATCGCCCTCTAGGCTACTGATAACAAATACTGGGGATCCTCGATTCATCCTGGGGATTAGTGCATTTGTGACTGCTTGGAGAGGCATTGAACCCCCTGCGGAAACCCCAGCCAGAAGACTCAGAATCTTGTACTGCTGCTTATCGCCTGCCTCAGCGGGAAGATGGTCCATTCTCCTCCCGTAGGTTGTTAGTGAGACGGCGTCTCGTCTTCTGATAAAGTGATTAGATACCGAGGCAGTAGCAACTGCCCCCATTTCTAGAGGGTTTTTCAAAACGGTTCCGATTCTGGATATGTCTCGAGTATCAAATAGGATATGAACATCAGTAACTGCGTCCCTGACCTTCTCATTCACCATTAGGTCACCAGTTCTGGCGAATGCCTTCCAATTGATTGACCTGAATGAATCCCCTGGCATGTACTCGCGAAGTGAATAAAACTCGGTTCCTTGGCCGGGGGTTCGGAGAGTTGTCGCGCCGGTGTACATCTTTGGGACGTTTGATCTGAGAAGAGCGTCCTCGATGTCCCTCACTTGGGGAAATACGATGACATCGCTTCTCGCATCGGCAACGCCCTCGTCCGTGAAAAGTCCGAATACGTCCCGATATCGAAGAGAGGTCGGGCCAATGGAATAGTGACCACGAAGGGGGCATCTCACAGTATATCTGAGAGTCGTCGATTGTCCTGGCCCCAGATTGGCTCGAATTAGATTGATGCCTCGTCTTATTTTCATTTCATGGGGAACATTGTCGTAGATGTCCAGTATCTGCGTTCTACGTCGCGAGGGATTCTTGATCCTCAATGTGACTGTAATATCATCTCCCTTGTACACATTCTCTTCAGATAATTCGCGCTCTACTACCAACCTTGGAAATCCACTAATCCAGCTAGCCATCACCAGAATTGAGACCATTAGCATCCCGAGAATCATCAAATGGAAATGACTGACCATCATGCCGACAAGTATCAGAGATACTCCCCCGACGATCATCATTGTAGCTTTCCTAGTCCACAAAATCACACCTCCATGAGATCATCATCTGACTCATCATCGTCTGGTCCCCATTCCTTCATACGCTTGACTATTGCAACTAACTCCTCAGTCTTATAACGCCGGTTATCATAGATGAATCGGATTAGCAAGGGATCTTCAACGAGCGCCTGTAATTCTTCCGAGGACAGTGCATCAAACTCTTCTCTGGTCAGAGTGTTACTACTTCTGATTCTAGAAAGAAATACCTGTCTAATCTTTTCTGGATGTTGGTAAAACTCGTATCTTTTTGCGTCTCCAAAGCCATAATAGATGATTCTGAAAACATGTCTCCAATCTTCAGGGTCTTCTTTGCGAATAAGTACAACTTCGAGCATCATGAAGAGGGCTAGAAACAAGATGAGCATGGCCATCCAATCATTGGTGAAGTAAACAAGAAAGTAGTAGGCTAGGTTGTATGTGTCTGAAAGTGGATTGGACTGCTGGTGACGACTCTCATCGAATATGACAATTGCATCCTCGGTTGGAATCAGGGATCCGTTGCCGACTAGCAATGCATCTGCAATTATATCGAGTGCCCACACCCTGTTGTCATTCCCAGGCACAGAGGAGTCGTCGATATCGGACGCTGAGTATATTGCATTGATGAGTAATGACCCGTCTGATGCAATATGTACCTGTCCTGAGGAAGGTTCTGCACATAATCTTGATGAGCAGATTCTTGCATATACTGCGAACGGGCCTTGTTCATCGCCCTGTATGCCTGCTGCTTCGAACGCAGGTGTCAGGTCTCCGTCATCATTCGAGTCCAAATACGAATCTAATGTTGATGTGATAACAGGGTACCGATTTTCAGCCGGGGAGAATGCGGACTCCTTATCGAATGCTGATGGTGTACTGGTCAGAAGATTGTAATCTTCACTAAAGTCGTAGACTCCGCTCAGATCATCCCAACGATGAGCGCAGAGACCGAATGAGCCACCATCGGGTGTGAATCCAGCATCAGGAGCGTCTGGATTTGGATCTATGGAATCTAGTATCCCATCTCCGTCCCTGTCAGCAAGACAGGGGTGATAATTAGAGGTAGAACCGGATGTTTGTGTTAAATTGTATGCATCTGTTACGTTTGTCCACACATAGTTGTAATCGAGTTCTCTTGCCCATGCCTCCCCATCGTAAAGCTGATGATTCGAGAATACGATGTTGTATTCCTGCGCAAGTGCAGACGAATAGCCGAAATCGTCCATAAGAAGCAAAGTGCCGCCAGCCTGCACATACTGTACTATAGCTTCAATTTCTGATCCGGTATATCCATCAGAATCGGATAGCTCGATTACAGAGTCATCGTCCGTGAAACGGGGGAGAGATATTGTGTCACGCTCTACGCCAGATATTACGAACACAGTCTCATCGGGATTATC
>JAZANC010000027.1:0-3333 GCA_036228805.1 Thermoplasmatota archaeon | reverse complement strand
AGCCCGCTTGACGAACCATTCGTCGTCATCATCAAGAAAAGGAAGAAAATGAGGCATTGCGGCTGGGTCGCCGTCTTCGAAGAGCTTTCTAACCGCCCTCCTTCTCTGACGAACATCCTTGTCCCTGAGTCGTGTTACCTCCTTCGTCAACACGTGTCTCGGACACAGAGGTCCCGCTTGAACCCCCGCAAACAACCGTGTTGTTCAAGCCATATACCCACAGCGGATGGACAGGGTCCGTGGTCTAGGGGTTATGACGTCGCTCTTACAAAGCGAAGATCGCAGGTTCAATTCCTGCCGGACCCACCATCAATGCAAATAGGGTAGACGTCTCAGGAAACCACATGGTCGAGGAGATCGCAGGCCTGGCTTCGAGAATCGGAAGACGATTGAAGAAGAGGCAATGGACCATTTCTGTGGCCGAATCTTGTACCGGGGGCCTCATATGTTCGACATTCACAGACATCTCAGGATGCTCTGAGTGGTTCAAACAGGGATGGGTGGTCTATTCCAATTCTTCAAAGATCTCAGAGGTAGATGTATCGTCTTCTTCTTTCGATGAAGGTGGGGCCGGTGCAGTCTCCCATCAAGTGGCCCTGCAGATGGCACATGGTGCGCGTCACCACTCTGGAGCTGACATCAGTTTGTCAATTACAGGGATTGCTGGCCCGACTGGAGGCACAGAGTCGAAGGAAGTAGGATTGGTGTATGTCGCAGTCACGACTGCGGATGGAAGATACATCGTACGAAGGAATGATTTTGGAACCAACGACCGAATTGAGAATAAGCGTTCATTCGTTCAGTTTGCTTTGCGCATGGTCCTAGAGATTCTAGACCATAGCGATGATCTTGATCATAGGAGACGCAGGGCCGAAGAGCGTCGAACTTCGAATGGGGAAAAGGCTGACCAGAATGTGGATGAGTGGGATGGCGCATCTGGCTGGGCCCCCCAGGGAGCAAGCAGGGCCGAGCCCTCGTCAGTTGATTTCGCATCAGAAACACATTGGGACTGAATATTGGATGCCAATGTCCCGTAATCGCGCCCGATACCATGATGAGCATCCCTCTAACTTCCTGCCCTTATGCCATCCGAGTCCGGTGCCGATCTCAGCCGCCGACTCATGTCGAAGGGACTCCTCATCAGGCGTTCCGCGATACCATTAGTTGAATCAGTATCAGATTTGGATCTGCTTATCGAAAGAGCCATTGAAAACTCAATACGATTGTTGGATGACGATGCCGTAAAGAGACTCATCGAAATGGATTCAGGGAATCCGATTTCAAAATCTGGAGTATCCTCTAGTGCTGAAATCGATAAAAGAAAACCTCCGCACCCCTCTGATGTACACAAACCTCTCCAAAATGAATCAGGCCGAGTAATAGCACCAATCAAACCTAACGATTTTGCCCCTGCTCCAAGGCCTCATGGGCTAGATCACTATTCAATCCAAGATTTTCCATTACAAGCCAGAGATGTTGACGCCGAAATCGAGATTCATTTCGACATAACAGGTAACTCCGTTACCGAGGGCAGACTAATCGATATGCAGTCATGTTTCATGGACAGGCTATCCAAAATTCGAAAGATGATTATCGAAACGAGCATACCGAGATTGCCAAGAAGACCAATCCGGATATCAGAAGCGTGGGCAGAGAGAAAGTCAAGAAACTCCTCAGCCTCAGAAGTCACTCTGATAGGGCTTGTCGAATTCAAGAGATTTGGAAAGAATGGCGATATACAATTTGCCATTGAGGATGAGTCAGGCTCGGTTGAATGTGTACTCTATTCAAAATCAGAGTGGGAAAAACCAGAATACAGATATCACCCTGTTAATGATGGACTTCTGGATGACGATGTGCTCGGAGTAACCGGATATTTCACCGAGAGTGGCCGGTTGAGGGCGACCGACATACATCGTCCAAGTTTGGAACATCACGAAAAAGCACGGGCAGGCTCACACGCAGCCGTCTCCGTAGCATTCCTTTCGGACATACATGTAGGCAGCAGGACCTTTTTGGCACCCCAGTGGGAGAAGATGATTCAATGGTTCAAAGAAGATCCCCTGGCGAAGAATATTCGCTATTTCGTGATGACTGGAGACGGTGTAGACGGTATCGGGATATACCCTGGCCAAGAAAGACATCTTCAGATAAAAGACCTCTACAAGCAGTACGGCGAGTTGGCTAGAATGGTAGAGGATCTTCCAGATTGGGTGGATACGATAATACTCCCGGGCAATCATGATGCGGTCAGGCCAGCCGAGCCCCAACCCGCACTGGACCCCGAGGTCCAGCAAGACTACTCCGATGTAACATTCGCAGGAAATCCCTCTGATTTCAGCCTCCATGGGGTCAGAGTTCTCGCTTATCATGGAGTAAGCATATCGGATTTCGTGTCCAGTTTGAGATCAGTAACATTCGAGCACCCGGAAAGAGCCATGATGGCTATGCTGGAAAGGCGGCATCTAGCACCCTCTTGGGGCGGCAAGACTCCTCTTTCTCCCGAGCCAGAAGATTCCATGGTTATACAAACGATACCGGATATCTTTGTTACTGGCCACGTGCATGGTCATCATGCTAGCCAATACAAGGGGACTCACGTGATTCACAGCTCGACTTGGCAGAATCAAACCGACTACCAACGAATGCTCGGATTCCAGCCAAGGCCCTGCATACTCACCATCGTGAATTTACACACGCACGCCGTCGCGTCAATTCCATTCGTATGATCCTCAGAATTCCTCGCCATCCATCAGGATAGGCCATATATCCCTCAGATCACGTGATTTTACGATTGGAACACCTGCTTCCTCAAAAGCATCCACAGACCATGTCGCGGCCGGATTAAAACCGATGAATGAGGAACCTTGAATCATCATGGAAAGATCCGAACCAGAATCACCCACTGATACAATTTGGTCCGGCGAAAGATCATTGATTCTCCTTAGCTTTTCAACCATTATCCCCTTCTCGAACGATAGCACTCGAGATGGTGCTGGACCATTCATCCACCCATCTTTATCCCAATCAAAACCATTTGCAACCCAATCGTCAACCTTGAGCATCGCTGCGATCATCCCTACAAAGACATCAACTCCGGAGGAAACTATTGCTACCATTACGCCTCTTTCCTGGAGGCGGCCAACAACTTCTCGCGCTCCCGGCATAAGCCTAATTCCCCCATAGCAGCGAGCAATGTCGTCTTTGTGTATGCGTCCCTTGGCTTCCATCCATTTCGCCACGTCATCAGCCATGAATTCGTCATCATCTATTTCCCGAGCGATAAATTTTGCAAGCATCTGTTTGTTTTCCGTTTCGAAAGCATCGTGTATA
>JAZANC010000026.1:0-13619 GCA_036228805.1 Thermoplasmatota archaeon | reverse complement strand
GTGGAGAAAGATGCTGGCTCGCGCGTGGGTTACAAGATGTCCGGAGGCTCCATTGTGATTCACGGATCCAGCGAAGACAACGCTGGATCCAGGATGTCTGGGGGAACGCTCCTAATTCGAGGTGATTCAGGTTCAAATGTAGGTTCCGGGATGTCTGGAGGTACGGTGATAATAATCGGCTCCTCTGGAGATAATCCGGGAATAGGAATGACCGGAGGGCAGATAATAATCTGCGGAGAATGTGGCAGCATCCCTCAAGGAGTCTTATCCGAAAGAGGTTCCGTAAATGTGCCTGAAGATGCGCTTGATTTGATCTCATCGCTTGGAATTGAGATTTCAGATGGGTCTCTTGTCCTCGAAGCAGGCGACTCCCCGTTCGCAGATGAGCAGCCTTCTGTCAGCAGAGGGGGAAGTTTCTCCGGGATCGGGATTGTTGGGTCTGGATCCGGTCGCATCGACTCGAGTGTCGATGTTCGGATCGGGGGACGCATGAGGGGGCCGAGGGAAGAAAGCCACGAGTTGATTCTGGAGAGGCCTTGGGTTCCAATTCTTGATGATTCTAGCAATACTGGTCCGTGCATTGTCAGAGGTGCTCCTGAGCCCGGGGACCTACTCGTGGTTGGAGATGATGCCCTCTCTAAGCTCGAAAAGGAGTCTTTGAACTGCATTGGGGTCATTGTTGATCTCGATGACCTTCCAAGACTCAATGATGCTGAGTTGGATTCCATAATAGTCTCTATCAGAAGCAGGATGGAGCCGGGGTCGCTTGTTTTGCTCGCTGATCGCGTCGACAGGGTCGAAGAGCTATCTCGAAGATGTGTTGAGCTAAATCTTGACGGGATCCTGGTGGATGCTGCAAGTTTAGATGGAGCAGGGGCCACGGTTGCGCTGCCTAGAATAGGCATGGCTAGTAAGAAATCAGGGCTGGCAGCAGGTCAGCGTTTCATCATGATTCGACTAGAAGGAGCGGTCTCAGCAGATACAATTGTGATTTCAAAATGTGCTGGCATAGGCGCCGTGGTCTCCCCCGATCTCGAGGGGGGCGCTGAAGAGGTTGATAGCAAGATTAGAGGGATCTTGAGAGAAATGGGCGTGGCGTCTTTTTCTGAGGTGAATAGATCTAACCTCAGAGCGATTGATCATGGGACTGCCATGCAAACGGGGCTCAGGCTGGCGGGTTTAGAGCGTCCGTTGCCAACATGGACAAGGAGGGATTGATATTCCAACAGTCACCTTCCAACATTCTCTTCTCGAGGAGGTCCAGAGAGCTAACGGCTACTCTCACGATGCTGCTTCGTGGGGCGAGCAACTTTCTCAAATCGGTGTTGTTGTCGAAAGATGTGACTCCGACGAGGTAGAAATCGAGATATTCCCGGATAGGCCCGATTTACTGTCTCATGAAACGATGGCTCGCGCCGCTAGGTCATTCCTAGGGGGTATCGATACGCCTTGTTCATTACAAGTGACAAAGGGATCGGAAAGGATGGTTGTTAGTCCGGCCATGGAAAGCGTTAGGCCCCATGTATTTGCAGCGATAGTGCGAGGAGTCGGCCAGGGTTCGTCCGAGGCGCAGCGTGACCGGTTTGTCCAATCCCTGATGGATCATCAGGAGAAATTGCACACGACTCTCGGGAGACGTAGGCGTGCAGTATCGATAGGTGTTCACGATCTAATGAACATACAGGGACCTTTCAGCGTCACTTCGGATGATGGGTCTTCGGCGTTCACGCCGCTTGGAGCGGAGGAGGAGATGACTCTGGTAGAAATTCTTGAGTCTCACCCCAAGGGAAGGGAATACTCGCATCTCGTTGAGCCTTCCCGAGGATATCCGCTGATTACCGATTCAGGAAGTAGGGTGATATCCTTCCCGCCGGTGATAAACGGAGTCACAACTACAGTGACTACCGAGACGACAGACTTCCTAATCGACGTCACGGGGTGGGATAGACGCGCATGCATCGCAGCGATGCGACTCATCGCATTGTCACTCTCAGAGAGAGGAGGGTCCATCGAATCAGTTGAAGTCACCCAATATGATGGTTCGACATGGAGTATCGATATGGAACCGGTACAGCATCTTGTGCCAGCCACTCTGGTATCGATGATACTTGGAGAGGACCCCGGGCCTGAAGCAGTTGGATCTTCAGTTTCCAGGATGGGGGGGAATCTAGTCGGCAGGCAAAGCATGGGCTCGGCGTCGGGAGGATCGAGATGGGATGGAGAGAACCAGGATGTGCCCGGCTATCTTATTGAGATGCCGTCATGGAGATTCGACATACTTCATCCTGTAGACATCGTCGAGGATATAGCGATAGGGATAGGTCTCGATCGGCTTCCCGCACAAGACTCTGAGATGAATCTCCCCGGCTCCCCACTTGAAGGGGCATCCATGGAAAGAAGAATCCGCCAATCAATCCGTGCATTGGGAGTTCATGAGGTGCAAACACTCACTCTGACAAGCGAGGCGCGGGACTTCAAGGCGGTTCGTTTGGACGCGCGGGGCGCTGTAACGCGGATCAGAAACCCGATCACTAGGGAGCATGGGGTATTGAGGCAGAGTGTGCTGCCTTCGTTATTGTCGGTTCTTGCAGCGAATAGGCATCACGAGTTGCCGCATCGAATCTTCGAACTTGGTGCCACAGTCGTGGACCACCATAACTCGAGTTCCGTAGCATGGGCATGTGCCGAAAAGAACGCTGGATTCACATCCGCGAAAGGTTATGCTCTCTCTCTTCTCCGGGATCTGGGTTCGAGTGAACGTGAAATTGAGCTCTCTGAGGGGGCTCCAGGATATGGCCCCTGGCTTGCGGGAAGAGTTGCAGTCGTGAGGATAAGGGGGCAGGAGATAGGCTCGTTCGGTGAGATCGATCCGTCCATATCATCAGCATTCGGACTAAGGGTCCCTGTGCATGCAGGGGAGTTCGACGTGCACGCCCTCACAGAGTTGCTTCCCGACCCTCTTGCATGATGGGCAAGGAGCAACATCCACGGGTGATACTCATATCACTGCGCTGTACGGCAGTTGTGTGAGGAGTCTCCTAGCAGTGCTGATGCTCGTCATCTCTGGCGCCCCCATCGGAGGAGTGCAGGCTGAGGCTGCAGAAGATGGATCGTCAAGTAGTTTCGATGTCGTCTTAATGGGAGACAGGCAGACGGAGAGCGTATCAGCAACACTTCAGGGGATGATAGCAGCACGAGTGGGCGAAAGCAGCATTGAGGCCATAACAGGGGAAAGCCTGGGCATGACTGGGCATCTTTCATTCTACATGGAGGGACTCAGCCCGTGGCAAGAGGAGCTTTCGACGCAGTCTGATTATTTACTCCTCCAACCGGAGGCAACTGAAATCTCCAAACACCCAACATCAGCAGGATTTGGCTCGATGTCAAGCTCCATGGCAGATATATCTTCGATCGCAGGGGACATGCCTAGCGACCCGGTATTGTTGATTCCTTGGGCACACATGAGGGGGGACTCATCACGACCCATAACGCACGGAAACTTTCAGGCCATGAATCAAGCAATTGAGAATGGTTCGATATCTTTGATGGAGGGTTCTTCCCCAGGCATCCAATTTGCAATACCTGCGGATGAGGCGTATGATTCGGTTTATCGGGACGTATTGGAATCTGGGTCTGACCCGCTGGGTGCAGACTCTCAGTTCGCGAGGCTTTACGAAAGCGATGGAATCAACGCATCCGAAGAAGGATCGTATCTGATATCATGTACGATAGTGCTGTCTCTATTGGATGAAGTCTGCGATTATTCCGACAGGCCCCCTACGATTGATGGGAATACAGCTGCATATCTCGAGAATGTATCTCGGAGAGTGGTGGACAATATGACTGATTTCAACCCCCCTCGCTCGGATTCAAGGCCCAAAATTCGTCTTGATAACATACCTGGCGGGACTTATGGGATTCAGCCGGGCTCATCCATAGGAGTCACAATCTTCGTGCGTAATTATGGCGAAGTATCTCGTTCTGCTTTATTGGATATCGATCTACCAGAGGGATGGGATTGGGATTGGAGCGATCCAATGGTACAGCCCGGTGCAAGGGTGATTAGTATCGATAGCGATGTGGGAATTCCAATTTCAGCATTGATCCACGCCCCCGACCCTGGGCCTTTCGCACCAGAATGGGAATCAGTGCACTACGCAACCGTGACCGTACTCGATGAAGTTGGAGGTAGCGATGAGTGGTCTTTTGGCCTCGAAGTTGGTCGTACGAGGGACGCGGGCATAGCCTCTGGAGGGGGGTCGCTATCTATGCCTCCGGGTTCTATCGCGATACTAGAAGTGGGGGTCTTGAATAAAGGAAATGGGATTGACAACATCGATGTTGGCATAGTGGGCCAGGGAGACGTCTCGACAGGCGTGGGTACTGGCATCATCTCACAAGACGGTTGGGGTGCGATATTGCTAGACTCTCCGTTGACGACGGGAGTGAATCCTTGGGAAGAAGTAGTTGTGAGGATACAACTTGCATCCTCAGGTGATTCTTCGGGTTTCTTTGATTTTGAAATCAGAGTTGCTCCTTCTGGCGGGACATACACCGATTCGGTTCAAGTAGGCGCGATGATTTCAACACGGATATCCGGCGCTATGGATGTCGATTCAAATGATTGCTCCTACGTGGAACCCGGCGATGGATGCAGTTTGGATCTGACGATACGAAATGAAGGCGAGGGGCGGACGACATACTCGGTGAATGTGGATGGAGCTCCGAGTTGGATAGGGACGGATGGCGCCCAGATGGTAGAAATCGAAGGCGGCGAGGAAGGCAAGATTACATTGGACATAGAGATTGGAAGCGGATCTCCTGCCAACGATGACCTTGGAATTGAGATCCGACTAATGACTCAAGGGCTCATAATCGACTCCGAGAGTATCGTAATTGGTATTCGATCTGAGGCGGAAATCGTGATCTTGGGCACTACCTCGTGCACAGCAGATGTTGAAGGTGAATTATTGCTGACGGCGACCATATCGAATGTGGGTATGGAATCCGACTATGTCGACCTCTCAATTGACCTAGACAGAAGCGGGGAACATGGTATCATCGTAGAGTCTTCGAAGAATAACGAGCGTTCCATTCGAATCGGGCCGGTGCTCCCGGGCGAGTCTGTAAACATTGGCGGCTGGACATATTCGAGTAGTGAGTCTGTTCGTATGGAAGTGTCAGCATCTACGGCTGGCAATCCTTCAGAATCAATAAATGCCGCATGCACGTTCTCTGAAGACTTCGTTGCACGAAATGAAGTAAGTTCCAGTTCGATAGATATGGGTTTGCTGCAGTCTGCATTCTTGGTTCTGATTTCTCTGCTCAGCGTAGGAGGGCTATTTCAGCTTAGAAGTACGTTAAAACGCAACAAAAGCGAAAATAGAGGCTCCGAAAAAGTTAGTTCAACGATAACAGCAAAGGAGTTCTCAATTGGTTTCAAACGAACTAAAGAAGAAAAAATCATCCAAAACAGAGAAGAGATCGCGCGATCTAATCTGGCATTGGACAGAGGAATCGTCGATGACGTGATAGAGGAAATTGATGGGTTGCCCAAGGAAAATAGAGTTCCCGAGCAACACGATTCTATGCCTCCAACTGGTTCTGTTGAGGACCTTATCAAGGATCTGATGGAATGAGTTCGGTAATAATCGGAGTCGATGAGGCGGGCAGAGGTCCTGCGATTGGCCCATTGGTAGTATCATCGATATGCATACCGGCTGAAGATTTGCCGCACCTAGAAGGCATAGGTGCGAAGGACTCCAAAGCAATGAGTTCGGAGAAAAGAAGATCTGTGGAGTCTTCGATCTTGAGAGAATCCAAGAAACGTGACTGGCGAGTATGCAGAATTCCGATAAGTGCCAAATCCATTGATGAAGAGCGGGTAAGTAAGAGTCTCAACTCCATTGAAATCGAGAGGTTTGTCCAGGCTATTCTAGAAGTTTCAGATCACGAATCTACAGGATGGGTACATGTTGATCTTCTCGGCAGCGATCCGAGTAACTTTTCGAAAATGGTGCGTAAGAGGATATCTGAACTTCGACCGGGGCTGCAGGTAAAGAGCGAGATAGGGATGGATGGATTATGCGCGTCCACCGGGGCCGCGTCAATTCTTGCCAAAGTAATGCGGGATTCGAGAATTTTGGAAATTAGTGAGGAAGTGGGATTCGATGTGGGTTCGGGATATCCATCGGATTCGAAAACGATAGATGCAATACGAATCCTTACCTCCGGAGGCACGCCAGATACTAATCTCAGATGGACATGGTCAACGGTATCTCGGATATGGTCCGAACGGCACGAGGGTCCGGTTCCAATAAGGACTTCAAAGGGGACCTTGATTCAGCAATCATTGAATTCATCCCTCCCTGAGGAGGGGGCGAGGTAGGACATGGGCGACGCTTGGGGCGAAGAGACGATCCTCATTGTGAGGAAATACGCGCTTCAGAATGCATTGGAGTATGATGGCGATGGGCAAATAGGGTCTACCCTGGGGAGGGTGCTTGCAGAGCGGCAGGACCTTCGCTCAAGGGCAAAGGAGTTGTCATCTATCGTAAAAGACGAGGTCGATCGAGCCAACTCCATGATGCGCTCAGAGGGGGCTGCATCGGTACGTGTCTTAATTGAGAATATTGACCCAGAAGCGGTTCAAAGGACTAAACAGACGAAGAGGGAGGGGCTGAAACCTCTGGATAATATCGGCGCTGGCGTCGTTCTTCGTTTCGCTCCTAATCCAAATGGCCCCCTCTCCATAGGCCATGCGAGAGGCGTGGTAATCAATCACGAATATGCATCGATGCATGATGGGAAAATGGTTCTTCGTTTTGATGACACCGATACAATCGTGAAGCCTCCTCTGAAGGAGGCCTATGAGTGGATTATCGAAGATTATGAGTGGCTCACAGGCAGTAAGCCGGACGTAGTGGTGAGGGCGAGTGAAAGAATGCCTGTGTACATCAAATACGCGAAAGAGATGCTGCAAAAAGGTGCAGGGTACGTCTGCGAGTGCTCAGCAGAAGATTTCCGATCCCTTAGAGTCTCGAAAAGGGCCTGTCCACACAGGGGGAGGACTGTAGAAGAGAATATGGAGGCATGGGGAAAAATGCTCGATGGGAGATTCTCTCCCGGTGACGCTGTTGTCCGAGTTCTGACAGATATGAGTCTCCCAAATCCGGCTCTAAGGGACTGGCCAGCCTGGAGGATTCAGCATGAAGCCCACCCTATGGTTGGAAATTCGTATCTTGCATGGCCTCTGCTTGATTTTCAAAGCGCGATAGAGGATCATGAACAGGGCGTGACGCATATCATCCGTGGCAAGGATCTGATGGACTCGACTCGAAAGCAGAAACTTCTGTACGACCATATGGGGTGGGAATACCCCGAAACCCTCTATTGGGGGAGAGTTAGCATCCACGGATCTGGATCATTCTCAACTAGCGAGATACGGCGCGGTGTCGAAAACAAAATGTACAGCGGGTGGGATGATCCGAGGGTTCCGACTCTTATGTCCATGAGGAGGAAAGGGTTCGATCCAGAAGCACTCAGAAATTTCTGGGTGGATATGGGCGTAACTCAGAAAGACGTGGCTGTTGCAATGGAGTCAATCGAGGCATCAAATGCTGCATCTATCGATAGCACCTCTAGAAGGATATCATTAGTCTCGAACCCGGTAAATATCTCAATCCAGGGCGAGATGCCTCGCGAAATCATACTGCCATTCCACCCTGATAATCCAAAAGCGGGCATGAGGAAGGTTTCACTGGTATCCGAAACTGTGACGATTGAGGAAGAGGATCTTTCAGACTCATTCAGACTGAAAGAGTTTGCAAATGTAGAATCATCAAAGGGAGTATTCGAAATCGGTTCAACCGAAAGGGATGATGATAGGCCGATCATCCATTGGTTGAGTCCCGACTCGTCCGTTAGCTGCGATCTCATCATGGCAGATGGAAGCGATTTAAGCGTCCTGAATTGCTTGGTTGAGGATGCAGATCTGGAAATCGGGGAAGTTGTTCAACTGGAGCGGAAGGGATTCGCTCGTGTAGAGGATTGGTCCTCGAGTTCTCGAAGATTGCTTTGGCTTCACAGATAGGCCCTCAAGCAGCATAATGCATCGGCGGATTCAAGCCGGGTTCGGGTAGGCGAGTTGACATGAGTGGCGGATATGCGAGGTCAGTCTCCCTTGTTATTCTCCTTCTTTTAGCCCCTGTAATGGTTACTTCGGCGGTTGAAGAAGACGGTTCATGTTGTGAACAAGACGGTTTTCGCATGTTTCTCATCGGAGAGGCCCAATCAGGCGGTCTAACCGCATTCTCCTCCGATCTTGAAGATAGGCATTCAGCAGTGGTTACTCCTTCAGTACTTGGCGCCATAGAGATTGGAAAGTGGAGCACTACTTGGAGCGTTGAAGGGGATTATCCCAGCTCAGAATGGACTTTTGATATCCCATATGAAATTCAGGGAGCGACCGGCCTTCAGTTTAATGCGACTGTTGGAGTCAACATAGGGGGGACATACTACTCCGGATCATCTGGACCGGGGCTACTGGTCACTAATGGCATTCTTTCTGTGCCAGTGCAAGTATCCTCAGGTACAATCTCTGAGGGTGATCAAATTAGATTCACATTAGAAGTTCAATCTCTTTCTTTCTCAGCCCCAGGGGATGATGCAGGAATTCGATTCTTCTGGGGAGATACGACGGATGCAGGGATGCTGGCGAAGTTTCCCCTAGGCACAGCAGAGATGGAAGATTCTTCTTCCAATGACGGAATCGCGTATTTCCCTGTAGAGATCAATACGCATTATGGGATAGACATCTGGAACAAGCGAAGCTCGGGATATGCTACTGTTGGTTCTGAACAGCTCGCAACAAGCCCAGTAGTGACTGAAATCGAAAATGGGGTTCGGCTTGTATTCGTGTGGCAATGGCCTGAATCGTATGATGGAGGGGGTATTCAGGTTACATTCAGAGTTAGTCCGCACCCGGGGGCGACTCTGGAGTCAGTTCGTACCTACGAGGTTGATGTCGATAGTGACGGTGGCACGGGAGACTGGTATCCGGAGGAGGAGCCAAAGCGCGATTCGGGCACCAAATTGAATGTGAAAATAAGCGGTCGCGCCACGGCCTCAATCGTGGATCGTGATGTGGAAATAACCGTTGACGGAGCGATGTCCCAATGGATTCGATGGGGGCTTGACAATATAGGCAACAATACTCTCGAAGGATCTTCATGGTGGAAAAACCTAGATTCCTACGAGGATTCACTTTCCAAGGGCGAAGAACACAACGGCCGTGTTGATGACGCTGAAGTTGCAGCGCTTACGGGGCATCTTCAGACATCATCCTCGAATATCAGGTCATTCATGTCAACAGGGCTTGGAATCGATATCGAATCTATGGTGGGCTCGGATCTTGTAGATCTATCGCAGAGAGACGTAATGATCGACTTTGGAGCAACGCGCGCGTTCTCTTCCGAGCCTGTGACGATAGTCCTGGAGGCTCGTTATACCCCAGGGATACAAGGACAATCAGAATACCTGGTGCGCACATTCATTCAGCCCGGCAAGAGCGATTGGTTCACAAAGATAGACCTTGATGCAGGGCTCAGAACTTCTGCTCTAGCAGGATTTGGAGCGGTTTCAGGGGGGGATTTGGACGTTGAGCATCGGAGATGGGTTTTCTTAGAGACGCTATCATTCGAAGATTCCGATCTCGATCCTGACCTGATATTCTCAGTTTCCTATACTCCGCCTTCATCCCCTGCGGGAAGCCCATTGGTGTCGGCGTTGATTCTTGTTCTTGTGATGTCAATCACAGCAGGCCTCTCGCTTTATCTGACTCGGACCAGGATAAGGGCTCCTGCGGTTGCTACTGCGTCCCTATTCGGAGTTCTCTCTTTTATCGTGTATGTGGGTGGTTTTGATCTTCCTCTCGTGCTGGGTGTCGGAGCGGCTGGTCTTATCGGAGTTTTCCCGGTAGCTCTTGTGTCGCCCAGAAGTAAAAACAGAGGAGTTGATGGTAGATCGCTGCCCACAATAACATGCCCAAGTTGCATGACGCCCAATGTTGTGCATAGTGAGTTGCGTCCATTTCGAACTTCTTGCTCCGGATGCTTCGCCACACTTCGTCTCGATTGAGACGAGCGAATCTACTCGACCATCAATCTGAGTTGGTCGCGCTTATACGTCCAATCGGGAGAGATTCTTCCAGATTCTTTGTAATACTTAGCAAGCCGACGTAGCCTCGACTCTGTGAGTTCTAATTGTCTTCGATTGTGGATGTCCTTCCGATTGCCGGCCTCGAGATGGTCTATGATTCTCTGAGCCTGCCTCATGAGGTTCATCATATCCTCCGGGTATTGAGGCGTCATTTCATTACGGGACAAAATCGAGGATATTCTCTCGCCCATTGCTAGTTTAACGTCAGGGATTGCATGTTGGTCTCTCAATACGATTCCTATCTCGGAAGTTGAACGCCCCTCTCCAGCGTACCTGAGTATTAGTTCCTCGATAGTCTTCTTATCAGTCTCAGACCATTCAGGAGGGCTTTCTACAAATGGTCTTGAAGACCCGCTCCGACCCTTGCCTCCGCTGTGCATCCTCGCCATACGCGCCAACCTCAGTTTGCAGGCGGCCTGCTGCCCCTCTTTAACCGCTACGCAGCAGTCTAGAGTCTGTGCCTAGCGCGGGCAAGTGCCCCTGGCGCTGCCGGCCACTCCCATGAAGAGGCTACTGCTCTTGCAGAACCCCTGAGGGCGCCTGCCTGCAAAACCAGTATCTCGTCACCGATACAAGGTGATCCAGTAAAGCCTGCGATATTCGATGTGAACAGGTCGCCCGTCCACGTATGGCCTTCTACAAGATCGACGGTGGGGAGCATTTTGTTTTCAAGAAGAACGGGCAGGACGGACTTTGAGAATGCAAATCTGCCCTTCGAGCTATCCCAAACCGCGATTTGATCGCCATCTAGCGTGATTCTGTAATTTGGGGCCCTTCCGGAAACCTTTGCACCATCAAGCCATGTATCATCCTCGTAGAGATGTCTTGAGATTGATCGGAAAGATTCGAGCAATGCTACACCTCTCTTAGGTTCAAGGGCATTCGCCTCTTTGGTAGCGGACTGGACCTCTTCCGAAAGTCGTTTTAGGGACTCTTGCGAACCTGCAGTATCGCCCATTCTGGTATCAATTACATCACATCCATCAATCGTTAGCTCGACCCCTGAATGATTGATTACAATATCAAAGCCAGCACGAGAAACGACATCAGATACCATCTTCCTGATGATGTGAAGCTCGTCCATGTCCCACTCCCCTGTTACTGGTATGTCATACGAAGATGCAGGCCATAGAATCTCTAGCTCCCTTGGTACCAGTCCAAGTGGAGCAGTGACCATAATTTCGGAAACTGCACGGCTTGCTATGGCGTCTCTGAATTTCCTATGGCTGGGCGATCTTCTGTAGGGCTTCGTTGCAGAGCACGGCAGAAGTACCGCTATTTCCGACTGATGGGGCATTGGAGTCCATCCGCTACCGATTGAATGGTGCCAGCGTTTGATCATCGGATCGTCTCTGGATGTTCGTGAAGAGCAGTCCCATACCCTGCCAAATTCGGATGTAGACGCCAGACCAGCCTGTCCGGGGTCATTAATCGCCACCTCTGAAAGATATGCATCATGGCGTCTCATTCTCTGTACTGATCGGGGGCTTGATAGGCTTACAGCCTCTGCGAGTTGTCTTATTCTGCCTTCTCTGATAGCTATTCTAGTCTCGCTCAGAGCATCCTTCCACATGGAAATCTGGTGATTCCATGAGTCTTCATCATCTATATCCGAATCACGTACTCTGGGGCCAAAGGCAGAAAGGAGGATTCCACTAGAGTGAGCCCTTCTCGATCTTGAAAGGTCCATCAGGTCGATGCCCATCCAAGCAAGAAGAGCGCAATTATCAGGTCCTGAAATTCCAGGAGCCCAGATCAGTGAAGAGGGGAATCTTCTACGCAACGCATCTATCGCCTTGATCATGCGAAGATCATCATTGACTAGCTGAGGAGCATCGATCAAGCAGATTACAGACGGTTCTACAGAAAGATCGGAGAGGCGTGGATCATGAGACATCGACTGAAGCGATACTGGCAGAAATGCTTCTCCGAATGGCAGTGTGCCTCCATCAGAATCATCCAATGTCGGTGGCAAGGATAAGCCCTCTGAAGCCTCCCACACCACCTCCTTCTCGAATGGGGGGCAAAGTTTGCCCCTAGTCCTGAGTTTCAATGTCGAAGGGACGCGGGCCGAGTCTCTGGTCAGGCGGAAGGGTGCTATTCTTGAGTCCATCTCAGAGTCGCCATCCACGAGGACCAGTGCGGGTGTTCTTGCAGAGGGTTTCTTCCTGTCCCCCAATGCAAATATTCGAGCGAATCTTTCCCGTGTCTCAACTGTTCTGCCGAGTGCAGCCTCGTCGGCCATGGGTGTGGCCGCAGTACCATCTGCTTGAAGGATTCTAAGGTAAGAGGCTCGTCGAAGAGTCATGCAAAGCGCGAGAACGGGGATTTATTTCGTGGTGGCTATTCTTTGTTTTCTGCCTCTTTCTGCCGCTCAGGATAACGATTCTAGTCTTTTTGAAATCGAGGCATTTGGGCCGACATATGTCGCAATTGAATGCGAAGACGGGCCTTGTTCAGGATTCTCTCTAGAAATCTCGGGTTCCGATCAAACCGTGTTTGAGGATGGCTTGTCATGGTCGGGGAATGCCAGTGGTCGGCTGACATACAGCATCCACGAGGAATCCGATGCACTGGGTTCTGCGTCCATTATTACACTCACATCGGAAGATGGCTTCATCCATGAGCATACGGATGTAAATGGGTCGTCAGGAGTTTATGATGGGGTCAACTCAATCCCCTCATCGGACGTTTGCATAGATGACTTGTGCGGAAGCCTCGTATTCCCGACTAATAGGATGTCAGGATGGTTTGATTCAGGTGGTGATTCTGATGCATGGCTACTTGTCAGCGATGGAATCGCATTAGTAGAATCAATAGCCTCAGAGGCACCTTTTCTAGTTGAAATATGGAAAGAAAGGATAGATGGTAGCAAGGAAATGACCAGCAGGAGTTCATCCGTCTCGAGCGGGGGCCTCCATATGCATGCTGGAATCACGGTTAGTGCCTCCAGTGATGAAGACGCGTGGATGGTTTTGTCGGCAACAGAGCAAGATAGGCGTAATTCGGTTTACGCAGTCGAGTTGCTAGTTTCCGATGAGGATGGTGCAGGAGCCTCCCATTATACGAATCAAAGAATGACTGCGAACTCATTCTCATCATATGCAAGGGGGCTTTTCCATTTTCCAGGGGATTTTGATTCATTCACCGTGCCAGCAGCAGGAGGAGTAGAATTCGAAATCTCCTCACTTACGGACAATAACGATTTGGAGTCAATTGAAATTCGGGAACATCTGCTGGATGGCAGCGTCTCAGAAAAGATAGAGCATTTGTCCGGTGTAACGTCCCATGATACTATTTCTCTAGAGATACGCATCGGTTCATCTTTTGAAGGCGCATGGGGAATTCAAGTCATGCTTGAATCAAAATCTTCAGATTTTTCTGGCTCAGTCGGAATGGAA
>JAZANC010000025.1:0-3289 GCA_036228805.1 Thermoplasmatota archaeon | reverse complement strand
ATTATGCATGCTAGATCTGAAGTACTGTAGTTGTAACCACCATCTGCCTTCCTAATTATCATTGGAAGGGGTTCTCCGTCCCGATTAACCCAACCTCCTGGGAAAACGACATCGGCGCCATCGCTCTCCTCGAGGTCACCGGATTCTCTGAGTCTTTCAACGACCTCCGGTAGCAAATCTTGATAGCTGGACTCGCCTCTGATATCGTCGTCGGTGAGCATGACTCCGAGCATTGAGTAAACTTCGTTGAAGTACCTCATTGACTCATCCACTAGAATGCGCCACAAACGTAGCGTCTCTGCATCCCCTCCCTGTAGGAGTACTACGCGGCTCCTGGAACGATTAGCGAATTCTTCATCCGAGACGAACTTTGATCTGGCCTGCTTGTAGAATGAATCTAGGTCTCCTACTCCTAATTCGTTTGCAGCGCGGTCTTCCCCTAAATCTAGGAGATGCTCGATCAACATGCCGAATGGAGTACCCCAGTCCCCAACGTGATTCTCTCTAATTACAGTGTGCCCCTTGAATTCCAGCATCCTTACAATCGTGTCTCCGATAACAGTTGATCTAAGGTGTCCAACATGCATCTCTTTGGCGACATTCGGAGCGGAGTAGTCCACGGCGAAGGTTTTCTTTTGATCGACGCTAACTCCAAGCCTAGTATCCCTAAGTAGTATCGATATTCGCTTCGATAGCCATTCTGGCTTGGCTGTAATATTGACAAATCCGCTCATAGATGAAACGATGACGAATGATTGCAAGTCGGACGCTATGAGTTCGGAAATCTGTTCAGCGATTTCCTGAGGTGCCTTTTTCAGAATTCCAGCCAGAGAGTGGCAAGGAAGAGCCACATCCCCATGATCCTCCACAGTCGCCTTTCCTAGTAGGGGCAGCCATGTTGATTCTGGGACATCTAGTGAATCCATGGCCTTGGAGAATGTGGGTTTTAGTTGATTAATCAGTTCCTTAATCCTAACCACCTCAAGAAATAGAGTACCTCAGAAGAGCCGCTATGCCTCCGAATGCAGTATTCAGAGTGGCCCCTTCTTCGGTATCCAGAGAAATTATTCGCACCTTCGCCGAGGTGTGACCGGCCAAAACAGTAAGTTCATCTATCAATTCCATCGAATCTTCCTCGTCTTCGAAGGCTTTGTCCGATCCACATTGCGGACAATTAGGCGGTGCGGAGGATTTGTCATGTGATGTTTTCCAAGTATTCTTGCACTCTTTACAAATCCATTTTACCCTTCTCTTTGTAACTGCCTCTGATATCAGAAGAGTCTCTACTGCTCCTTGGTCTAGTGCTGATCGGATCATCACTTCCCCATATGTCGCCTTGGGATTTGCCTGCATCACCTCTTGCAGAAACCTATCAACTATGGTTCTCTCAACATCTAACTCTATCTGATCCATTGTAGAGCCGGCGCGTTGGACCAATTCCCTCAATCCACTTTCGTTGGAGTAACCTACGTCGAAGAAGGGCTCTGCAATGAGTTTCTTTATTTCGTGGTGGAAATAGTCATTCTTCACAACGAAGTCCTTTGTTGCTCCCGGACCACCGATGATTATTCCCTTCAAGTCATTTACCATGGGAAGCCAGTAATTGCATGCTCTCTCTGTGGCTTTCTTGAAGAAATTATGAGCAGCTTCCTCGATAAGGCGCTCGAATCTCTGGGCAGACTGACCCCCTCTCCCATGTTTTGAGGGGACCAGGGACGTGATGTGCTCCTGGAAATGCAGCCTTTTCCCGGATGCCAACCCATAGGCGGCCTCGGACCTGTCAATTACGAATAACCCGTAGGAAGTTCGATCGATTAGCATCTCTTCTAATTGGCTGATCTCGAAGGTTGAGTCGCATCTGTATCTGAATGACGAAAATGGCTCAGGCGGATTGTCGATTACTGTTGATGTCAATTTTGTCTTGTTATTTCCAACAATGATGTGTCCAACGAAAATTGCAATCCCCCCTTCTCCCGGTGTTTTGTACCTGTTGAGTGAGGAAATGGCTGACTCCAAGGCGTCCGTAACATGTTTCTTAGTTGATTTTGACTTGATATTAGCAGCCTGGCCCATCTCGTTTCCTAGTTGTTGCCGAACATCGCTAATCATCTTCTCAGGAGGGATGACTACCGTGACTAGTTCGGTCCCCATGCCTTTCATCTCGGATAGTTCCTTGAGGCTCTTCTTTAGCCTCAGTCGGCGCTGCTGTAGTTCCAGATCCTCGGACATGCTCCTCCTCCGTGTTCAGCCACGATGGGCGGCATTTCAACCCTTCAGCGCTACAAGAGCATACGTATTGAAAGGCAAGGTGCCAACCTATGGACGATGGCGACGGTTGTTGTTGCTCTTGGCGGGAGTCTTTTGAGACCGGAAGTGGAGGAGCGTCACAAATGGCTGGAAGATATGGTTGGAGTGGTGAAGAAGAGCGTAAGTTCCGGCGTTAAACTGGCACTAGTAGTTGGTGGGGGGGCGCCTGCACGGGAAGGCATAGATTTAGCTAGACCGGTAATCCACGACTTATCTCATCTTGATAGAATAGGAATTGCAGCTACTAGGCTGAATGCAACAATAGTCAGAGAGGCTATTTCGGAAGGAGGGGTCGAAGTTTCAGAGAATATTCCGAAAAGCATCGATGAGGCAGTTGATGAATTGTCAGATTTTCCAGTAGTGGTGATGGGAGGGACGGTGCCAGGCCATACCACTGATGCAGTAGCAATCAGATTGGCAATAGAATTTCAAGCCGACAAGTGCATAATTGCGACGAATGTTGCGAAGGTTCACTCCGAAGACCCAAGAGAGAATCCGGATGCAGAATCGTTTGACAAATTGACCCTGGATCAATTACAAGAAATCGTAGGTCCGCCTGATCATGCAGATGCAGGTTCTTCGAAGGTTGTCGACCCCGTTGGAGTTGGAGAGGCTAGAGAAAATGGACTGCCCCTAGATGTCCTCGATGGAAGGGAACCTCATAGAATATCCTCCTCGATAAATGGGGGAGATTTTGAAGGAACGATGGTGACTCCATAATGGCCAGTAGAAAGGATACGATACTGAAAGCCGCAAAGAGGACGGCGAAACAGGCCCACTCTGCTGCGACCCAGAGGAAGAAACGGCCATCATCCAGAGTCACCGTGGATCCACATAGACACTGCTCGGTTTGCTGGAAACCAATTTCTTTGGAAAGCGACCCTCCGATATGTGGGGATGATGGCTGCGTTAGGATGTATGAAAGGAGGGAAAAGTCGAGGAAGCGTTTCTCTTTCATCATGTATCTCGGTATTGCTGTTTT